>JANMGS010000885.1:0-2096 GCA_031374745.1 Ferruginibacter sp.
TAACCTAAGCCACCGCTCAATGTCATCTTATTTGCTTTTGCAGGCGCATCTTTGTATGGGTTGCCATAATACCCAAAACCAAGGCGCCCCATAATGGTATTAAATTTTACCTCTCCACCCAATCTCACATTTATATTGCCTTTGTATATATCTTTTATAACGTTATTTAATTGTTTGTAATAAGCTTTGTCATCTTGTGTAGGTGTTTCGGCATCGCTGCTAAACTTGCTGCCACTGTGTTTTACATACTCTACATCTGCAGTAATAAACCCTCTTTGTTTGGTTACATCTTCTACTTCTCTAAATACATAAGAGCCACTTAGCAAAAATTTCCAGGGTGTTGCTTGTATATACTTAGCTTGACCTCTTTCTCCATTTGTAAACAAATCGGATGATACATTAAAACTGGCGATGGGATTTTCCAATTCGGTTTGTAATGTACTGCGCCTAGAATCTGTTAGCGCCATGAAGGAAGGCGTATGTACTGCCAATCCGATGCGCACATATTCTTTTGGCCTATATATTAATCCAAACTTTGCATTTATACCGGCTCCCTTTGAAGTAAAATTATCGTTGTATGTAAAAGACTTGAAACGGTTATTGGTATTGGAAGAAGTATCGCTTTCTTTTACCAAGGTATTGCTTTCGTAGTTTACAATAGGTATGCCTAATGATAGGCCCCACAACCATTTTTCGCCATCGTTACCCGCATACGAAAAACCTAGCTCATATAAACCACCTTTGGTCGTTTTGGTAATTTCTTGTTGCAATGCTTGTTTAGCATCTAAAATATATTCTGGTGCAGCTTTTATAATGAGTGCACCATTAAAAGTTACAGAGTCTATCAAGTACGTATATAAAGCTGGAGCGGCAGTGTAAGGCACAGACGAGTTGGATTTTAGCACGCCATTGATGCTGTCTTTTGTGGCCAAGAATTCTTCAACAAATTGCTCGCTGTAAGAACTTAGATTGTTTAAGCCTTTATAATGTATAATGTTATTGAAGTTGGCATTTTGAGTAAATGCCACGGAAAAAGCATTGGTCCACTTGCTATTATTGTGGTTAAGCTTTGGCATAGCGTAAACAAAGCCCGATGTACCAAATGAAAAGCTGTTCTTTTTTTCGGTTAGTTGTGTGCCTCTGTAATTTGTCTTTACATTGTTTAAAACAAAAGAAGGAGAAATAGCTACTTCGCTTGTTTTAAAAAAGCCAATGCCCGCTGGGTTTACAAAAGTTGCTGATAAATCTCCACCAAGCGAACCCATGGTACCTCCAATCGCTAGGCTACGAGCTGTTCCATTTTGCGGGAACCAGCTATATCTTACAGCATCTTCGGGTATTTGTGCAAATGATTTTGTTGCAACAAAAAATAAAAATATGGTTAGAAGTTTTTGCATAAAATTACATTTCACTTTGTATAAAAGCAATTGGTATTGTTCAAATGAATTTTCTTAATTTCCGCCTCTACCTGGTCTACTCACACTAGTGCCTGTAGAAGGAGCAGGCGTACTAGAACCAGTGTTGCCGCCACTTTGTGCTGGTGGATTGTAGGTTCTTGTTTCGTAAGAACGGGTTTCGTTATTGCTATTTTGTGTATTGCTGTTGTTGTACCTGCGTATTGTAGTTGTTCTTACAGTACCAGATCCTTTGGTAGGAGTATAAGTGGTTACCGTATTACTGTACCCCCCCAAGTTTGATTTGCGAATGGTGGTATTTTTAGGATTTACAAATCTTATACCGCCTGCAAATACTGGGTAAGGGTAGAAATATGGATTGTAGTAATAACCATAGTTGTATCCATAATTATATGGGTTGTATCTCCAATCGTAATCGTAACTATAGTCTAGTGTGCGCCATCTTTGGTCGTATATGGCCATACGGATTTGCCTATCTTCATAACTGTCCACTCGCTTTTCGTAGCGGTCGGTTTCTTCTACTGCAACCTTAGGTTTTGAAAAATAAACATCGTCGGGAGTTTGCCCGCTTTTATAAGCCGTGCTGCAAGAGGCAAACAGAGCAATTGATAATATGAGTAGTAGTGTTTTCATTGTATGAAGTTTTACATGTTAAAGGTAAATGATAATATCATATCATTT
>JANMGS010000889.1:0-9902 GCA_031374745.1 Ferruginibacter sp.
ATTTACGTGAAAAATAAATAAAATTTCCATCACTAATCTTACCACAATCTATCCCTACTGGGCAATACAAAAACGTAGGCATAAAAAAACACTCATTTTTTGACAGAGTGGCCCACTACAGCCAGCGTCCATGTCTCACGAATACATTAAACAAATTTAATGTAACCAAAGATTTTAGAGTAAGCTGCGTCGGACAAGCAGCAAGGCGAAAAGAAAATATAAATTTCTATTTATCTACAACCAAAAAATTATATAAATTTTAAAACAAATTATAAAACATATTTTTCAAAAAACAGAATCACCTTTATGCTTCAGATACTGTAATTAATTTTAACCTTATAAATTAAACTAAAATACATTTTTTTAAAATTATTATTTAAACAATACATCTATAAAAATATAGTTATGGAAACATTAAAATACAATGCATACGGAGCCTCGGGTTCATTGGTTCATGGAAAAAATCTTGAACCAATGCAAATTGAAAGATCATTGCCAAACGATGATGAAGTGATGATAGAAGTATTATTCTGTGGAGTTTGCCATTCAGATATTCACCAAGTAAATAATGATTGGAAAAACACCGTTTACCCTTGTGTGCCTGGCCATGAAATAGTAGGTAAAATTTCTTCGATTGGAAAAAACATAAAAGAATTTAGCGTTGGAGATACTGTTGGTATTGGTTGCATGATTGATTCGTGCAAACAATGTAAGCAATGTACAGAAGGGGATGAGCAATTTTGCCAAGGCCCAGTTGGCATGACCATGACGTACAATGGTTATTGGAAGCCCGATGGTACAGTCTTTAATACCTATGGCGGTTTTTCTTCACACATTGTTGCCAACGAAAAATTCGTACTAAAGATACCCAGTTCATTAGAAATTTCTGCAGTGGCTCCCATTCTTTGTGCGGGCGTTACTACCTATGCCCCACTAAAACATCGTGGCATTAAAAGCGGAGACAAAGTTGGAATAATTGGTATTGGCGGGCTTGGCCACATGGCTGTAATGATTGCAAAAGCAATGGGCGCAAAGGTTGTAGCTATTACCACAAAAGAAGAAAAGCGTGATGCTGCCTTAGCATTGGGAGCGGATGAAGTGTTGCTGTCAGAAGATGAAGAAGCCATGAAAAGACAAGAAGTTAGTTTTGATTTTTTATTGTGTACGATTCCGGAGAGTTTTGATATAAATCCTTATATAAGCCTATTGGCACCAAGAGGAAGTATGGTTACGGTAGGTTTACTTGGACCATATGCAAAGCCAACCAATAATATGGAAGTTGCAAAATATTCACGTAGCATAGGGGCGAGTATTATTGGAAGCATTGCTGAAACAAAAGAAGTGCTTGAATTTTGTGCAACGCATAATATTTTACCACATGTACAGTTAATAGATATGAAAGAAATTAACGACGCTTTTGATAAAATAAAAGAGGAAGAAGTTAGATTTAGATATGTTATTGACATGAAAACTTTAAAAAATAATAATTAAGTTTTGAAATAAATATTTTCTGTTAAATATTTTTATGAATAAAACAATGATTCAATATTTTCACTGCTACAGAAAAGCTGAAGGATTGTTATGGAAAGAAATAAGTGAGAATTTTGAATGGCTTGCATGTATTGGCATTATAGCCGCTTGGGTGCCCCCTTCGCCTGCGTTCGTGTCTCACGAATGCAATACTCAAATTTAATGTAAACAATGATTTTAGAGAAAGGTGCGTGAGACACGCACCAAGGTGAAGAAAACCAATGCTACATTACTTATTCCTTCCCACTTCTCCCTTATACAATTCAAATACTGGTCCGCTTTGCCAAAACTTTTTGGTATCCACGTCCATTATGGTTAGTTTACCATTAAATGCAGCGCCAGTATCCACATTCCATACATTACAACCTTGCATGGGCACTGCAACATTGTAATATAGCGTTGGTGTATGCCCAATAAAAATTTCATGATACAATTTTAATCGCTTTGGAAAAAGTAATGAATCTTTTTCTATGCGTTTATCCTTAGTTAGTGCCATTTCCCACAGTGTTCTATCCCATGTAAAATTGGTATCATAAAACTCTTGCTCCGGACCATGCATACTTGTAAAGCCCGCATGTATGAACAATCTATTTTCTGAATCCACAAAAAATAATTTCATCCCTTCTAAAAAATGTAGGTGCCTGCGCTTATCATATTCGGTAAAAGCGCCATAACTCTCTACTGTAGCCTGCCCACCATGTATCAACCATTTGCTTTCTGCTTTGCCAGTTCTTAACCAATCTTCACACCATACATCGTGGTTGCCTTTTATAAAAACACATTCATGCTCATTTGCCAAGTCTATCAAAAAAGAGATTACTTGGGCGCTTTCACTCCATCCATCTACATAATCTCCTAAAAAGATTATTGTATCTTCTTTTGTTAAAACAGCTTTTTTTAAAACTTGTAGAAGTGCTTTTAAGCCTCCGTGTATATCTCCAATTACTAAAGTTCGTTTCATTTCTATTGTTTAATATATTTCACCGCTACATTATCTGTAAGCCATACATTATTCTCCGATTTGTAAAATATAAACCCATCTTCTTGCATTTGATTTGCATCTACAATTAGTATGGTAGGCTTGCCATGCCTTGCACCTACAGCTGTTGCGGTTTCTAGCTTTTCACTCAAATGTACATGTTGCCTTTGTTGTTTTTGTAACCCATTCTTCATAATGCTTTCCACAAAACGAGTGGCCGTACCATGATACAATACAGCGGGTGGTTGTATAGGTTGTAAATTTAAATCTATTTCAACACTATGCCCTTGGCTTGCCCTTATTTTTGTTTTATCCTCATTAAAAGCAAATCGCTTTTTATCGTTGGTATCTACAATTGTTTCTAGCAAATGTTTATCCAATGTTTTGCCTTTATCATTTATTTTCTCTATCAATTCATCTACATTTACCCAACCATTCCCATCTAACAGCAACCCTATTTCTTCGGGCTTATGCCTTAGCACAAGGCTTAAAAATTTACTTGTGGTTTTTAAATTATTTTCCATTATGTTAATTTCATTTTTTTATTCGTCATAAATTCTCTTACAAATAAGTTTCTAATCTGTGTAGAATATACAGCAGTTAAATATTTTTTAGTTTATCTCTTACTTCCATCAAAGCAAACCCTAATAAGTTTCGGCCTTTCCATTTTAAAGGATTGAAAGCATCATTATCATCTTGCGATAACCCAATTCCCCAAATAAAATCTACTGGACTTGCTTCCACAATAACCGCTTCATTTGTACTTAATAAATATTTCTTCAAATGTTCGCTTTGTAAAAATTTATGAAAATTACCTTCCACTACAAATTCATAAGCGTTGGCTTCCCATACAGCAGAATCAAAGTCTTTAACTTCTCTCCCAAGTTTCTTTGCTATGTTTGGTGTTTTTGCCTCTAGAATATTTCTTACACTTTCGGTATCATTAAAAAGCTGAGCCTTTTTTGCCATCATCCAATGCTCTGCAGTAAGGTAAGTTGTACCATCTACTACAAAAGGAATAGGATACCATTGACTAAAACAGGCTTTATCAATTATATTTTCTTGCTTTTGAGTATGTCCCCAAAAAAATAAATAGTTTGCTTGATAACCATCTTTAATTTTTTCCTTTAACCAATTAGTTGAATATTTCATATTTTTTCATTTCTATATTCTTCTCCAAAAAAAGTTTTTTTCAATCTTATTTCTCCTACAATCATACTATTAAATTCTTCCAATTCTGTTGCCATAACCCATAGTTCATTGTGAATTTCGCCACCAACATTTTGCACTTCAAATTTTGCAAGATATGCTTCTGGCAAATCAAATGCCGTTACATGACCAACAAATCCTGAAAACGCATCATTGGTATTCCATTCCAATGCTATTTGCTCCGCATAAGCTTGGTTCATAACCGGATAAAATATTGGTTGCCATTCCAACCTAAGTGGAAATTTTCTATTGCCTGTTTCTTTTATTAAATCCAATTCAGTTTGGCCAACTGGACGGTATAGGATTATTAGTTTCATTTTTATTTTTAAGGTAGCTTTAACCATATTCGATTTAATCTTTAGCAATGTATTTAACCTTAGTAGAAAAAACCAATGCATATACAATCAACCTTATTACCTTATTTCAAATATTTAAGTTCGCAACAAACAAGCTAATAAGGTTTAGTCTTAAATTATATCGCATTTTACTAAGGTTAAAAACACTTAAAAGTTATGACTTAGAGTTTAAATACCTTTCAAAACTCCTTTCATAATCTCTCAAATCTTTTTCTCCAAAAACTACCAAATATACTTTTTTAATCGAATCATCTTTAGAAAGAAAATGATTGATTGTTTTTAAAGCAATCATACAGGCTTTGTCAAAAGGAAAACGATAGGCACCTGTACCTATACATGGAAAAGCAATTGTTTTTACCTTATTTTCTATTGCCAATTGCAAACTGTTTTCGTAACAACTGGCTAGCAATTCCTCCTCCCTTTCTGTTCCATTATTCCAAACGGGACCTACTGCATGAATAACAAATTTTGCAGGTAAGTTAAATGCAGGTGTAATTTTAGCAAAGCCTGTTGCGCACCCACGCAATGTAGCACAATAAGTACGCAACGCTGCGCCTGCAGCCCTGTGTATAGCGCCATCTACGCCGCCGCCGCCCGTGAGCGAATTGTTAGCAGCATTTACAATTGCATCTACATGAAGGGTGGTAATGTCGGTATTTATTATTTGAATTTTCATTTATTCAGTTCTGTAATTCCTATTCTATTTTCCAAATTTGTATCGTTCAATTTTATTACATCTTCCATAGGCAGATACAATTCATCAATTTGATTTGCCTTTACTTTCTCAAATGCTTCTTTTGCGTAATCAGTAATATCTTCAATTTTTATTATCCATTCTGTACAAAATTTTTTCAATATTTCTCCCTTCATCCCTATTTGCATGGCTTTTCTGGTTTCTTTGTTTCCAAAAGGATCATGATCGGGATCCCATTGTAACCTTACTTCTGTTTTTTCCAATTCATCTCTCCATATTGTTTCAGAAGTATACAATTCTTTTTTGTACGACGAAAAGGTTGCTTGCGATAAAATGGTTTTAAAATGCGCTAAAGGAAAACTAATTTTGAGTATTCGCTCTTGATTTTCTTTGGTAGCCCAACCTGCCCTGTACATCATCCATAAAAACCCTGGCTTTATCCAACTCATCCTATTGAAACTATAAGCATTTCCTCCAAATTTTTGATTAGCCACGGCGTAAGCTGCAATCTGGTTATTAAAAGCTTGATACACGATAATGTTTTCAGCTTCCATTGATCCGACAATCTGTTGCCCTTCTTTTGGCAATCTTTCTTGTTGTTCTTTATATTTTTCTTTTTTCATTTTATTAATTTAAATTTTTACGCCGATACTTGGCAATACTTCAGAAAACAATTTTTCAAATACAGTAAGTAGTATTTTCTATTTGAAAAATCGATATATTTTCTTTAGGAAAACCAACAGCTTTTCTCAACCGCTGACGGGGCTAAATAGCCGCCGTAAGGGTTTCAACCCTTCAACAAATTTCAACAATCATTCAACCAATCAACCATTCAAACGCTCCCTAATCTCTGCTAAAGTAAACTCCTTTACAATTACACCATCTTTAAAAACCGTTTGTAATTCACTGTCTTTTTCTTGCTCCCAAGTAACTTTATCATACAAAACATATTTACTGTTTTCTCCATTGGTTCCTGCAGATTTTTTTACTTGCAATAAACCTGTTGCAGATTTCTTTGTACCATCATCTGTAATGGGGTTTTTAAAAATCTCCCTTCCTTCTCCTTCAACCACTACATAGGTTGCTTTCATAGCTGTACCAAAAGTGTCTCTGGTATTGTATTGGTATGTAAAACTTCCAATACCAAATACAACTTGCGTTGCAAAACCTTTTGCAATCAAGCCTTCACAAATATTGGTAGCTCTTTCAATATTTATACTATCCCCGTAAATTGCACCAATGTGTGGATCGAGCATCTTATAACCCTCTTTTGTAACTGTACCACCAAATACATCCCATAACAATTCTACCACACCTTTTTTTTCTGCTTCGGTTTTACCATTGGCATCACCGCAAATAATTTTTACTGGGTCGCCACTGTCAGGTCTTATCACCACTTTTCCATCACGGGCAAGTATATCTGTTTTCAATGCTTGTAAATATTCTGTGCAAACTTTCCACAAGTCCCAAGTATCGCTTACAATACTTACAATTCCGCTTGGATAAACTTTAGTAATTAATCTTTTAAATGTTTCCAACTCTCCTTCTTTACTTCCACTGCACATTACGCTATGCTCTGTAGCCGCTACACTTCCACCTACCAATTCTTTTTCAGCATCCGCATTATAATATTGCTCTAGTGCATCTATTGCAGGTATGGTATCTGTGCCTGTAAAACTTAACAAGTGCCCCATGCCACTTAGTATAGCAGTTTCCAAACTACTCATTCCTCTAAAAGAAAAATCATGTCCTTGCCATTGTACAAAGTCCGCAGGCACTCCTGTTATAGCTGCAAATTTGTTTAATAATTTCCTGTACTCATGTGCAATAGTAGCAGATGTGCAAGGCTGCCATACAATTGCACTTAACAAGGTTTCTAAAAAATTAGTGAGCCAATAAAATTCCGCTATTGTATTTACAACCGTAATACAAGGAACCCTCATCGGAACTTTGCTACCTTCGGGTAATGCCTTTATTTCTATCGGCAAGTAACCAAGATTGTGTAATTTTTCTATATGCTCGTATGTAGGTAAATCGCCGATAGATGTTTTTATGCGGCGTTTATAATCTAACATTACTTTTTCTGATGGCAAATTGAAAAAGTTGTCTGCAAAATATTTAACCAAATATTCTTTACAAAAATATTGTAGTCCAAAAAAAACCATCTCTTCTACATCTTTTAATCGGCTGTTTCTTGGCGTTAGATTACTATATACAAGTTCTGTATTTTTAGGATATTGAAATATATGACCAACTTTATAATAATCGGTTAATAAAAATGGGTTTATGTTCATGTTAAATTTAGCCCCTAGATCCCCCAAAGGGAGACTTTCGAAGTCTGTATTTTGAAAAGTTAATAATAATATTTAAAGTTTTTCTTTTTTAATATTCCATTATCTAAATAAAAGGAATCGTTTTTACAATTTTTGAATCATACGTTTTACACATACTATCCGAAACCAATATTTCTTGAAAATATTTTTCCAACTCCACAAACCCTTTAGAAAAAATTCCATGTGTCACAATCAATGTTAAGTGTGCAGGTTTTATTTTTTCTGCAATGGCTAAAAAAGTTCCACCACCATCACAAATATCATCTACAATCACACAGTTTTTATTTTCGCATTCCGCAGGTTCCAAAACCTCTAAAGTTAATTTACCGGATGCCAGATCCCTGTTTTTACTACAATACACGATGCTTTTTATGTTTGTATTCCACGCAAAGTATTTACCAACTTTTTTGGAAGCTCCTGCATCAGGACAAATTAAAACTGCATCAGTTTTATCATATTGTTCTACCAAGTTTTTATTTGTAATGCCAATTGCATTTTTAATGAGCAATAATGCCACGTCTGAATGTACATCATACAAATACACTTTTTCAAAAGCACAACTATTAATCAATTCTGCTACAACTTTTAAATCGATGCTATCACCAGCAAGCATTAATCTATCATATCTAGCACCTAACAAATAGGGTATTACCAAAACCCTCTTTTTTGCAAATAGATTATCCAAGGCATTGGCTGTTTGTATTAATTCAATTAACTTATCACTGCTTGTAATGGAGCATATTACTTTTACTTCTTCGCCTTCCAATATGTCTTGAATATTTACATGGGGTTGGCTATCGGGGAAGATGGTAATTTTAATACCTTCTTCTGTATTTAGGTTTATTGTTTTCATTGTTGTACTTTTAGTTTGACAATGCAAATATAGGAAGAAATTTTAATTTGCGTATTTTTTACGCATTTTATTAAAAAAAATTATACATATCAGCATATTTGATTTTTTAAAAAAGAAAACAACTACAAAAAAAAAATACAAATATTTCTCCCGACATATTAAAAAGACTACAGTTAAAAGAAGGTATAGAAATCATAAAACTATTAGCAGATAATTGGCCTGCTATTGAAGACAGCAAGCTAAACTATATTTCTATTCAAGCAACACCTGTTGAGTCTATAAAACTGGAGCAGAGTAAATTTGGGCATTATCCCAAATTACCTGATGGTTTTGAATATCCAAAAGATAGTGCTGGTAATTTCATGTATCCTCTGGCTCAAATAAATTTTAAAGAGGTTCCATCATTACCGGGTTATCCTACCGCTGGTTTCTTACAATTTTATATTAATGTATATGATGATAGTTTTGGCCTAAGTTTTGAAAGTAGCAACCAAATACAAAAAGATTTTAGGGTATTATTTTTTGAAGAAGATGCTGTACAAAATCATTTTGCAGATTTTTCTTTTTTGCAAGACGTAATCAAAACTGATAATACACCCATATTTAAACCACATAGTCTAGCATTTTTAAAGTTGCTGAAGAGTATCTTGGGAGCGGTGACGTGAGATTTGAAAGAAATGGTGAAAATCTTATGCAATCATTGCAAAAACAATATCCTGAATTTGAAGATGAAATAGGCGAAGCATTTTAAGATAATTTTGCAAGTACTGGACATAAAATAGGTGATTATGCCTATTATACACAAGATGATCTAGGCAATCATGATATAACACTTTCAAAGTATATTCTTTTATTGCAAATAGATACTGATGATGAAATAATGTGGGAAGACGCTGGTGTTGGCAACTTTTTTATTCACCCAGATGATTTAACAAAAAAAGATTTTTCGAAAGTATTATACAAATGGGATTGCTGCTAAAATTTAACTATACCTCAAAATAAATGCCTTCCTTCTGTAAATGATTGTATCTTTTTTTATTGAATTGATAGACTTTACTTGGCCGTCCAACTCCGATAGAAGCTAACTTTCCAGTATCTTCCAATATATCAAGGGATAATATTTTCTTTGTAAAATTTCTCCTATCAATTGGCTTATCTAATAAAATACTATATAATTTTTCAAGATCAGAAAAAGCAAATTCCCTATCTAGCAATTCGAAGCCAATGGGCTCATATCTTACTTTTGCTTTCAGTCTTTCAATAGCTACTTGCAATATTTTTTTATGATCAAAAGCGAGGGCAGGTAATTTACCAATGCCAAACCATTGGGCTTCTTCGGCGTCTGTACTTGCCTTCAATGTAGCAAAGCGCTTACTATTAACCAAAGCAAAATAGGCAATGGAGATAACCCGTTGCCGAGGATCTCTATTTGGCTCACCAAAAGAATACAATTGCTCTAAATAATTTACGGAGATGCCCGTTTCTTCAAGTAATTCTCTTCTCACGGCTTGTTCCAAGTTCTCATTTTCTAAGACAAAACCACCTGGTATCGCCCAACTATTTTTAAATGGCTCGTATTTTCTTTTAATAAGCAATACAGATAACCCATCATTTTTAGAATATCCAAATACAATGGCATCTACAGCTACTTTAATATGGGAAGGTTGGCTTTGCATTGCATAAAATTAGTTAAAATAAAAAAGTCTCAATATTTCTATTAAGACTTTTCTTTTGTGGGAGTTACAGGAGTCGAACCTGTGACCCTCTGCTTGTAAGGCAGATGCTCTAAACCAACTGAGCTAAACTCCCAAAATTTTAAACCTAATTATTTCCTGTGCCACTCCCGACTTTTTAGTCGGGATGCTCTAAACCAACTGAGCTAAACTCCCCTTTTCATTTTCGGATTGCAAAGATAGGGATGTAGCTTTTTATAGACAACTTTTTTATA
>JANMGS010000891.1:0-4085 GCA_031374745.1 Ferruginibacter sp.
TTTGGGTTCACCGGAATTTTCGTTCGTTTTTGTCGAAGAAGCAAGAGGGGTATTCTTTATCTCCTTAAAAAGCACTTCCATTTTATCTACATAATCCAAGGTATCGTCTATATAAAAAGTAAGCTGGGGCATAATGCGCAACTGGTGTCTTACCCTGGCAGTAAGTTCTTTTTTTATTTCCCAAGCCTTTTCTTGTATGATATTAAGCGTTGCTATAGGGTCATTTACCTGAAAAAAGCTCAGGTAAATCCTTGCATCAAAAAGATCGGGTGTTATTTTTACCGATGCAATAGAAACCATGCCTCCATTGATCATGGACAAGCCCAAACGTTGAAAAATTTCGTTCAAATCTTTTTCAATAACTGCTGCCACCTGCTTTTGTCTTTTACCTTCCAACATATTTTTAAGCTTTTTATAGCTGCAAAATTAGTTACTTTGCGGTTTCCCGAACATTATTTATACAATGAGAAAATATTCGCTAATTTTTGCATACTTAAAAGACTACAAACTTTCCTTGGTTTCGTATGTTATTTGTACAATACTTTCCATTTTATTTGGTGTAGCATCACTTTTTATGATGTTTCCTTTTTTGGAAGTACTGTTTTTAGGGAAACAAAAAGAGTCTACTCTTACAACTGCTATAAATCCTTCTTTTTTTGGAGAGTTGAAACAAAGTGTTACCAATTGGGTAACCAATGGTAAACCTTTAGAGATTCTTACTACTGTTTGTTTATTGATTATAACCTGTATTGTACTCAAAAATGTATTTTTATACTTGGCCAATCGTTCGTTAATGCCAGTAAAAAATAAGGTCTCTACTCGTTTTCGTATAGATATTTTTAACAAAGTACTTAGTTTGCCTATTGGATATTTTACAGAGCAACGTAAAGGAGATTTGATGCAGCGCATGACAGGCGATGTAGGGCAGGTAGAAGGTTCAGTATTGGGGGCTTTGGAAGGTTGGGTAAAAGATCCTTTATCTATCATCATCAACTTAACCGTACTTTTTACGATAAATGCAAAGCTTACTTTAATTATTTTGTTTTTTATTCCCGTCATGGGGTTTCTCATTGGTAGAGTTGGTCGGTCGCTCAAAAAGCCATCGGGTATTGTAGCGCAAAAAAGTGGAGAGTCTATTTCAATATTGGATGAAACATTGGGTGGGCTTCGGGTAATAAAGGCATTTAACGTAGAAAAAGCCATTCGCAAAAAGTTTTCGGATAACAGTTATGCCTTGTTAAAAATAAACAATAAAATAGGCTATAGGCAAAGTTTGGCAAGCCCTATGAGCGAAGTACTAGGGGTAACCATGTTCACTTTTATACTTTGGTGGGGCGGTAGACAAATTTTTACGGAAGGTAATTCCTACATGACGGGGTCGGTCTTTTTAGGTTATATGGCTATGTTTTTTGGTATAATAGATCCAGCCAAAAGTATATCAGGTGCTTTTAGTAATTTACAAAGAGGCACTGCTGCAATAGAAAGAATAAAAGAAGTTTTAAGTGCACCTGTAACCGTAAACGAAAATCCTAACGGCATCTCAATTACCCAGTTTACAGAATGCATCGAATTTAAAAACGTAAGTTTTTATTATGATGATGTAGCCATTTTAAAGAACATCAGTTTTAAAGTAGAAAAAGGAAAAACCGTTGCACTGGTGGGTAGCAGCGGTGCAGGTAAATCTACTTTGGCAGATTTGATACCACGCTTTCATGATGCAAGTGGGGGAGAGATTTTGGTGGATGGAGTAAACATAAAAGACTATTCCTTGTTTTCGTTGCGCAGCCTCATGAGTATTGTAACACAAGAGCCTATTTTGTTTAATGATAGCATAGCAAACAACATTGCACTCGGTATGGAAAATTGCAACAGAGATGAAATAGTACATGCCGCAAAAATTGCCAATGCTCATATCTTTATAGAAAAAAAGGAGCAAGGCTACGATACCAATATTGGCGATAGGGGCAGTAAACTAAGCGGTGGTGAAAGACAACGCCTTACCATTGCAAGAGCCGTTTTAAAAAATCCTCCTATTCTTATCTTAGATGAAGCTACATCATCTCTTGATACCGAGAGCGAACGCCTGGTACAAGATGCTATCAATAATTTAATGGAAAACAGAACATCTGTAGTAATAGCACATAGGCTTAGCACCATCAAACATGCCGATGAAATATTGGTTTTAAAAAAAGGCGAAATTGTAGAGCGTGGCACACACAATGGGCTGATTGAGCAAGACGGATTTTATAAAAGGTTGGTGGATATGCAGGAGGTGAAGTAGGTATTTTGCTTTTTTTGTGGTTTCATTTAATTAGAAAGTATTTTTTTCTTCTTATATTCAACCAACCAATGCCCAAAACTATAGCCCCCATATTGTTTTGTTTTACACTTATGCTCACATGTAATGTACATGCACAGCAGCCCGCATACACCTACTATAGCATACGGGAGGGATTACCATCCAACGATATTTACAATTGTGTAGAAGATAAAAAAGGCTTTTTGTGGATTGCTACCGAAAATGGCGTATCTAAATTTGATGGAAAAAATTTTAAAAATTATTCTACCGTGCAAGGCTTGCCAGATAACGATATTCTTACGGTGGAGCTGGATAGTGCAGGAGTAATTTGGGTAATGCCTTTTCAACGAAACCCTGCTTATTACGATGAAAAGAAAGATAGGTTTATAAATAGTACCATTGATAAAGAGTTAAGTAAAATAGATTTTGGAAATGTAAATACGTTTAATGCCCTTTCTGCTGGAGGTATGGCTTTTTGTAATAACAAAGGCCAAGTTTTTATTTACAAAAATAAAAAATGTACTGCCATTAATTTACTTCAAAGGGTAAAATATATTTCGGCTTCACGTATTATTGATTTAGATGACAATCATTATTTGTTTGTTTCCAACGATTCGTTGAGGGTTTTTTTTGATGGGCAATTTATAAAGCAAACTGCACTCAATAGGATGGCAAAGCAAACGGCATTTGTAAACAATAATTTGTATATAGCAGATTCCGCTACGCTGGTAAAAATAGCGATCTTACCCGAAGGAGCTATCGGAAAAATTGTAGAAAGCAAACTACCTTTTGTTATACGGGCTTTAAATTTTACACAAAAGCAGATTGCTATTTCTTCTAGTAATGGCAATGTTTATTTTGCGGATACAGCCACACTTTCTTTTAGCCAACAAGCTTTTTCTTTTAATAGTTTTCCACGACATGTAACGGAAGATAATGCTAGAAATATTTGGATATGTACCAAAGAAAGTGGAATAGTGAGGTACCAGCAGAAAGGGATCTTAACTGTAAGTAACGAGGCTTTTCTACGAAATTTTAATACCATTTCTTTTTTGAACGATAAGATAGCAGTGGGTACCAACGATGGACAAATATTTTTATACAACGGGCCTTATAATCATAAAGCTATATCATTAAATGATGATAAGAGTTATGTGAGCTGGGTAAGGAAAACGAAGTCAACAAAAAACGGATTGGTTATAGGCTCAGAAGGAGGATTATTCTTATTGAAAAATAATTTGGAAAAAATTGCTTTGTTTGATGTAAAGAAAAATATTGCCAGTAAAGATTTTATAATTGTAAACGATACTATCCTTTATGCTGGAAACAGTGCATTGGTGAGTAGAATAAATTTAAACAATTTAAAACTTACACATAGCTTGCGGTTGCGTGTTACAGCACTAGAAGCTATAACTGATGAGCATATTTATGTAGGATCTAACACCGGCTTGTATAAATGGGAATCACACGAAACATTAAAAAATTTCGGGTTAAAAAATCCATTGCTATCCACCAGAGTAAGCTCCCTTGAATATAACAACACAGATAATATTTTATGGGTTGGGCTAGCTACTGATTCTTTGCTGGCTTTACAAAACGATAAGATTGTAGCGGTAATTCCTTTGGGGGCAAAATTACCAGGTAATATTTCTAGAACATTGCATAGTACAAAAAAGGGAATAGTATGGGTGGGTACCAATTTATCGCTTGGTAGGATTGAATATAAAAAAGAGGGTGAGAAGCTGGTTTATAAAATAGCTGTTTTTACAACTGCCGATGGTATAGC
>JANMGS010000894.1:0-9681 GCA_031374745.1 Ferruginibacter sp.
ATGAGGAAAATGAAAGGGGGTTATTTTCTGGTTCTATTGGGTATATAACACCTAATAATGATTTTGATTTTAATGTTTTCAAAAACTCCAACGCCTCAAAAAATTCCTCTTCCCAAGCAGAGATATCTTCCTGAAAATTAAAATTATCCAATAAGCGTTGGTGCTTTAAGCGAAGTTTGATATACTGAGAGGTAAAACTCTTATCCAACAAATCACCCACACGCAATGCATTTCGCCCCGTCTTATCCATATAGGCAGGGCCAATACCTTTTAAAGTACTGCCTATTTTTTCTACTCCTTTGCTAAGCTCACTGGCTTTATCTATTGCTCTATGCGTTGGCAGTATTAAATGTGTTCTTTCACTTATAAAAAGATTTTTTCTATAATCCACCCCAAAAGATGCCACAGCCTCGCATTCTTTTTTTAGCGTTACCGCATCTAGCACTACACCATTGCCAATTAGATTCACCTTATCTTCATGAAAAATTCCACTGGGTATTTGGTGTAATACGATTTTCTTATCGTTCACATACAAAGTGTGTCCTGCATTAGGTCCACCTTGAAACCTAGCCACCACATCGTAATCCTTTGCAAAAAAATCTACTATTTTACCTTTTCCTTCATCGCCCCATTGAAGCCCTAAAATAACATCAACCATGATTGTTTTTATTTTTTATGAGTATTTAGAATTTTTTGTGGCTATCAGCAACTACCAATAGTCAATTTTTGTTCGGGCTGTACGTTACAAGCAAGACTGCCGGCAAAGGCAAGTCCTCACTCGTTCCTCGTTCCGGGCTTTTCACTCCCATCCCGCAGCCCGTCGGCCCATTATCTCCACTCAACAGTTATACGAGCTGTTTCCATATATTCCACCGCTTCAAATACAAATTCATTTACTACTAGAGATGCGTAAAAGTAAAATGAAAAAACACAATAAACTAAAATAATGTGGCCGATATCCAATAAAAATTATTTATTGATTTGAATATTTGAAAATTGCATATGAAAAAGCGAGATTGGAAATAATTTGTGCTTTGTTTTAAAAATGGACAATGGATAATTATGGATGCACCAATAATATTTTTTAACCAAACAAATGCGCTTTAAGTCTCTTTGCGAAATATAACTTATACCAAATTTATTTATTATTTAGTCCAAGTTTCTTCACGCAAGGCTCGCAAAAGGAGCAATGTCGCAAAGAATGACATTGGACTATTTAACAATTCCAAAAGGTGTTACTTCCTTTACACAATATCAATATCATGCTGATTTGTTTATTAAACAAACTCTACCAAATTACCAGTCCCTTTTTTAACTCCTTAGATTAGCAAAAAAATAGCTTCATTTGATTTAAATATTAACAATTAACAATTAATAGCTTGTATTAACAAACAAACCCTATTTTTGCGACCTTAAACCAAACCCAATATGAAAATACTACTCTTCTCTCTATCATTGTTGCTTTGCCTAAAATTTGCTATTGCACAAAAAACAGAACCCCTTTTTGAAATTTCTGCTGGCAATGCAATTGTTAATACCAAATTCCTCATTCAATCTTCCACAGGTGAACTAATAACAGGAAATGATTTGAAATTAATGGGAATAGACCCTGAAACCAAAGCGGTAATATGGGAAAATAAAAGCTTATTGGGTCTCTCTGAGGATGACATTACTGTATTAGAGGGCACGCCTTTCATTAAAATAGAAAGGCAAAAAATGCTGGCCATAGGTAGCAATAAAAATACCATTTTAATTCAAACAAAAGACGGCAAAATAGTATATGACAGCAAAGAAGAAGGCATAAAAGTACGAAACACCCTAATCATACCCGAATTGAAAGGGTTATTGGTAGAAAGTATGAAAGATGGTTTCCTGTCAGTTTCATTTATAGACTTTACAACAGCTAAAGAAGCTTGGACAGTAGCTCTAGCAAAAGAAAAAACAGGCGGAATCGGTCTAGGCGCTTTAAAAAGAGCTATCAAATCCAACATAAATTCGGCCTTTAATATTGCACCAAAAGTAGATGCAAATGGCAATTTGCTTTTGGTAAATAAAAAAGAAATTTTTTGTATCAATAAAGCTGGTACACTAGCTTGGAAAAAGGAATTTGATGACAATGTAGACGATGCTTATTTAAGTAGAGATAATAAATCGTTGTTTATAGGATACAAAAAATACATTGATAAATTAAATACAGCAGATGGCAACAGCCAATTAGCAGAACCCATAAAAATGAAAGATGCTTTGAATGGTTTAGCTCCAATGGGCAACGATTATATTGTTTACAACGAAAAAGGCATAAATATCATGGATGCTGCCGGCAACATGAAATGGAAAAAAGATGCAACAGTAGGCAACATTACACAAGTTAAATACACAAAAGATGGCATTGCTGCAATTGAAGCCGAAAAAGACGATGAAACTATTATTACTTGGGTAACTTTTGATGGTAAAGACAAATGGAGTGAAAAAATAAAAGGTGGTTTAATATTAGCTGAGCCCACAGATAAGGGGGTAATGTATGTAACCACAGAAAGAGCTAACATCTTAACTTTTGAAAAAGGGAAAGACGTGTGGAATAAGGATATAAAAATAAAGGGGGTTCCTTTTTTTGGTACAGATGTAAAAAATAAAATTATTTATGCATTTGCAAAAGGAACATTGCACTCATTCAACTTCAATGACGTTAGTTACAAACTTATAGCAGAAGATATAGATTTGAAGAAATTTAAAGAGGAGGAAGAAAGAGCATCATTAGATATTCGCAACAATGGTGCTTTGGTTGTAATAAGCTCTAGCCAAAATGTAGCAGCAGTGCAAACAGCCGATGGTAAAATAAATTACAATAATTATTTTAAAGACATTGGCAATAGCAAAAAGAAATTGATGCGTTTTGCTGGTGCAGCAATGGGCGTGGCGGGTGCTAGCATGCAATTAAATGATATTTCTAAAGGCAACTTTACCCTAAGCCAAGCAACCGATGAAAAAGGAAATGCCATTGCCAATACATACAATGTAAATGCCAATGATCCTACAGGTGCAGCAGCATCTAATGCTGGTAGCGATTTATATAACGCTGCAAGAAAAAGATATTTGGCTTCTCAAGCTACAAAAGATAATTTATACATCCTAAGTGAAATGCCTGAAGGAAATGGCTTGTTGGTTTTTAATAAAGACAAAGGTGTAATAAGTAAAAAAATAACATTTAGCGATATTACACCTCAATATGTGGTAGATGAAGCTGCGGACAGATTGTATGTTGTAGTAGGTAGTGTTATTAAAGCTTATTCCTTAAAATAATATTAGTGTTAATCAATAAAAAAAATGCAGCATAATAAATGCTGCATTTTTTTTAGATTTTTTTTGTAAATCTACACATTTGCAAGTTTCATCTAAGCTACTTTTAGTAAGCTCAACTTGCTCGTTCCAAATTTCCTTTCTGCATATTCCAATGTAACTTCAAATGCTTTTACTTTTTGGCTTGGCAATTCATACATGGCATCTGTAAGAATGCTTTCGCAAATGCTTCTGAGGCCACGAGCTCCCAGTTTGTATTCCAATGCTTTTTCTACCATAAAATCCAATACCTCGGGTTCAAATTTTAAAGCGATTCCTTCTATCTCAAATAACTTGGTAAACTGTTTTACCAAAGAATTCTTTGGCTCAGTTAGAATATTTTTCAAGGTATTTGCATCCAATGGATCTAAATAAGTTACAACAGGCAAACGCCCAAGCAACTCTGGTATCAAACCAAACGTTTTTAGATCTGGCGCACTTATGTATTGTAATAAATTATCTGCTTGAAATTGTTGTAAGCCTTTGTTTACATTAAAACCTATGGCATTGGTATTTACCCTGCGGGCTATAATTTTATCTATCCCGCTAAAAGCACCTCCACAAATAAATAAAATGTTTTGCGTATTTACTTTTACTAACTTTTGCTCGGGGTGCTTACGGCCTCCTTGTGGTGGTACAAGTACATCGCTGCCTTCCAATAATTTTAAAAGCCCTTGTTGCACACCTTCCCCACTCACATCTCTGGTTATGCTGGGGTTATCGCTTTTGCGAGCTACCTTATCTATTTCGTCTATAAATACAATTCCTTTTTCGGCAGCGGCTACATCATAGTTACATGCTTGCAACAAACGGCTAAGCATACTTTCCACATCTTCACCTACATAGCCAGCTTCTGTAAACACAGTAGCATCTACAATGGCAAATGGCACATTAAGCATGCGGGCAATGGTTTTGGCAAGCAATGTTTTTCCTGTACCTGTTTCGCCTACCATTATGATATTGCTTTTTTCTATTTCAACATCATTTTCGGTTTTTTGATTTAATCTTTTGTAATGATTGTAAACGGCTACGGCAAGAATTTTCTTAGCATGGTCTTGTCCTATAACATATTCATCCAAAAACTTTTTTATTTCTATAGGCTTTCTTATGGTAAGTTTATAAGATGATGTGGGCTTTTGTTCTTCCGCAACTACGCCAAGTTCCTGTCCAATAATATCTTGGGCATGCTCTACACAGCTTTCGCAGATATGTCCATCTTGCCCTGCAATAAGTATCTTCACCTCATCTCTGCTGCGCCCACAAAATGAGCAATGAAGTATTTGTTGTTTGGCCATAATGAAAAATTTTACTGCTTTAGCTTTCCCACTTTAAAACGTACGTTTACAAAGATAGTATTTACAACGCTTTGTATTGACAATTTATTATACTAAAATGTTGCATCTGGTTGATTTGTACATAAGAGAAAAAGCTGTACAAAATTAAACAACCTTGTAAAATCATTATATTGTTGAATATTATGTAATTATGATTTATCCTTCCTTTCTATTAGCAAAACATATTTATTATTAAATTTGATGTCCTACCCCAATTGATGTTTAAAACCAAAAAAATCTAACTCATTATACGTTTCATACACAAGGCGTTTTCATTCAAACCCACCCATCATAATTCATTTATATAAAATAGTACACAGTTATGGCTAAAACAGCACGTTTACAAGATATTAGGCATTTCTTCAGCATTTAAGATTATTTTCACACAAACTGAACTTATATGAGAAACAGAATTACTTTAATAAATGCAATTGCTCTATTTGCAATTATTTTAACCATTACAAGTTCATGTAAGCGTACCGAAATACCCGTAACACCAGACCCAATACCAACAAACCCAATTGCTGGCCCAGTAAATGATGTAGCACAAGTAACTGCCAGTGTAAGCGGTATTGTGCTAGATGAAAGCAACTCACCCATTGCAAATGCAGTTGTAACAAGTGGTGTAGCTACTACCACTACCAATACAAATGGTATGTTTATTTTTCAAAACATTTCATTGTCTAAAGAAAATGGAAATGTAACGGTGGTAAAAGCAGGTTATTTTAAAGGCATAAGAAGTTTTAAAACTACCGCTGGTAAAAACCATTCAGTAAGATTACAGTTGATGCAAAGAGTATTATCTGGCACAGTAAACGCTGCTACTGGTGGTACAATAACATCTAATGGAGGTGCTACCATTGTTTTTCCTGCCAATGCTTTTGTAACAAGCACTGGCGCAGCATACACAGGTACGGTAAATGTGTATAGCCGTTGGATAGACCCAACTGCTGCTAATTTACCCTTTGTAATACCTGGCGATTTGAGAGGCGTAAGCACTACTGGCATAGAAAATATTTTAGAAACTTATGGTATGGTGGGTGCAGAGCTTACAGATGCCACTGGCAATCTTTTAAAAATAGCTACTGGAAAAACAGCTGCCGTTAGTTTTCCCATACCTGCAAGCATAAGCGCTACAGCACCTACTAGCATTGTGCTTTGGCATTTTGATGAGGTAAGTGCAAGGTGGAAAGAAAATGGCACGGCTACAAAAACAGGAAGTACTTACACTGCACAAGTAGATAAGTTTTCGTTTTGGAATTGTGATGTAGGTGCAAATTTTATTAACCTTGATTATACATTGATTAATGCTACCACAAATACGCCATTGGTTTCTACAAGTACAAGAATAAAAAGAGTATCAAATGGTAGTTATGGATATGGAATTACAAATAACGCTGGATTTGTTTCAGGGTTAGTACCAAAGAATGAAGCGTTGGTTTTGGAAGTGTTTGGTACCTCTGTTTGTGGAACTGTATTTTATTCTCAAAATATTGGTCCATTTGCTACCAATACAAGTTTAGGAAACATTAATATAACATTGCCAGTTTCTCAGTATATTAATTTTACAGGAACACTTTTAAATTGTAGTGGTGCCCCTGTTACTAATGGTTATATTTCTTTAGCTACAGTTGCAGGAAATACTGTTGCTGTTTTTAGTAATACAAATGCAAATGGCGCATTTTCATTTTCTATTTTGAATTGTACTGGAAATAATTTGTCGTATAACTATCAAGCTTCAGATATTAGTAATTTACAACAATCTGCGTTGTTAAACGGTATAGCTACTGGTAGTACTGTAAATTTAGGAAACATAGTTGTTTGTAATTCATTAACTGCCTCTGATGATGTCTATGTTGCAGGGGCAGAAAACGGAATTGCTAAAGTATGGAAAAATGGCATTGGATTTAATTTATCAACTTTATCCGATTCGGCAAATGCAAACGCAGTTTTTGTAAGTGGAACGGATGTATTTGTAGCAGGTGTGAAAAACAGAAAGGCGGTTTATTGGAAAAATGGAGTCTCATCTACATTGTCAGGTATTAATGAATATGGTACTGCAACATCAATTTATGTTGATGGTTCTGATGTGTATGTATCTGGAAATGGAGAAGATATTGCAGGAAATAATTTATCTGCTATAGTATGGAAAAATGGCATTGCAACTACATTATCAAATGTTAATAGGCCTACTACTTCTTCCGTTTTTGTTTCTGGAGCTGATGTATATGTAACTGGTAGACACAATTTTGCTGGTAATCTTTCTATTGCAAAACTCTGGAAAAATGGAAACGAAATAAATTTAACTTCTGATGGAATAACTAATTATGGATCTGCCAATTCCATATTTATTTATGGCAATGATGTCTATGTAGCTGGAACTAGACAGATTCCAACTGGAGGTTTAAAACTAGGAACCGTTTGGAAAAATGGGTCTCTTACTTTACTAACCAACCAAAATTTGTCATGCTCAGCAAATGCAATTTTTGTTTCTGGTAATGATGTTTATGTTGGTGGCACAGGAGATAATCCTAATATCCCTTTTACTTATGTTTCTAAATTATGGAAAAATGGTATCGCAACAAGTACAGCAGATGGAATTCAATCAAAATATATTAGTTCAATTTATGTAAAGGATAATAATGTTTATAGCCTACTTTCTGGATTTCCACCATTTATCTCACCGCCTGTAACTCCTGATAATACAAGTGTTTTTAAAAATGGTTTAGTTACAAATTTCTTTAGTTTGACAAATACAGTCTATGCATCATCCATTTTTGTAAAATAATATTTTGCCGTCGCTGGTACTCTACCCACAAGCCTTTAGAGCCCTGGTCTGCGACCAGCCGACCAAGCAAAAGAAAAAGACATAAATAAAATTAAAAATATTTTATAAATAGCTTTGCTGTTAGCAGACCACGCAAAGGCTTGTTACGTGCCATCGGGGTTTTCACAAACACAAACCTTGTGGTATAAAAGTACCATCCGTGAAACCCAGATGCAAAAAAGAACCATAAAGTATTTGAAACCCAAGTTTGCAGGTTCACAAAAGTGTCGGGGCTTCGCAACAAACTTTCCTTACAATTTGTAGGGTCTATTGCTAAAACCCAGCAATACAGAACGTTTTTCTACGGCCTAGTAATAATCGTTCTCTCACTCACACTCAACCCCATAAAACAACCCACTACATTTTTACCGCTTATATAATTTTGCAGTAATACAGGTGTAGAAAAAGGGCCGTTGTTATTTCTAGCATCCAAATAGCTATCCCAAAAATTATGTGTATTTCTATTTACCGAAGTGAGCATATAAGTAATGGTATCGTTATAATTAATTTGTGACGGGTGTGTAATGCTGATATACTCTCCATTATTGGAATCGTCTCTTCCAGGAGCACGACTTTTAAATAACCCTGCCCAGCCAAATCTATTTCTATTTTCGTTATTGCGCCAGTAATAAAAATAAGTATTCCCCAATGTATCGGGGTCTTTGTAATGGTTCGTAATACGGCATTTATTCTCGTTGTCGCTATTTATAAATGGAAAGCCATAGGTTACACTATCCAACTTGACGGTATCGGGCATATTGGTGATGCCTGTGTATGCATTGTTTTCGTACAACACATCTAGCCGATAGTATTTACCTACTTTACCAACCAATGCTTGTGCAGGGTTGGTAATAGCTAATGGATCAATGTAAAGACCATTGGCAAAAACCGCAGGCAATGCAGGATTATTAAGTTCCCTTAAATCTCTTTTAGATGAGGCATTCCAAGTAATAACATTATTTATAACACTACCTTCTGTAATAGAAACCTGCGCATTTTTTACAGGAATTCCTTGAAAAATTGGATCAAAATAATCTACTGTTTTACTCAAAATAACATAAGTGTATTGTGGAGCTTGATTGCTTATGTATGCCTCTACCACTAGCTTTGGCTCTGTGCTAGCCACTTCTATATCAAAATCTTTTTCGCAGCTTAAAAGAAAAACACTACAGGCAATGATCAATATTCTTTTCATTTTCTTATCCTTTAAAATTTTACATTCCAGGTTACACTTGGAACGATAGGAAATAAATATACTTTTTTGCCTACAACTTTTTGTGTATCCTCATCAGCACTTAAATAAATAAAAAATGGATTGGCTCTGTTATACACATTATATATGCCAAAGTTCCAACTACTTTTGTAACGCCTTGTGGTATTGGGTTTTCGTGTATAGGCAAAAGAAATATCAAGCCGATGGTATGCAGGCATTCTAAAATCGTTTATTTTATCGTATAAATCTATGTTGGTAAAAATGGGTTGATTTTCTGTAGTGTTGTAGCTAAGGTTGTAAGTAAAACGACCTACTGGTAGCGTTAGTGCATTGCCCGTGCCATAAACAAACACGGCGGATGCTTCCCACTTTTTTGATAATGGATAGTTGGCTACAATGCTTACATCATGGGTTCTATCGTACCTATACGGAAAGGGTTTGCCCCCATTAATGCCATCAAATTTTCTTTCGCTTCGGCTCAATGTATAGCCAATCCAACCAGTAAGTTTGCCCAATTTTTTATTTAAAAACAACTCAAGCCCATAGGCCTTGCCGCTACCAAAAATCATTTCATTTTCTAAATTGGCATTTAGTAAAAGGTTGGCGCCTGGTTTAAACTCTAGTTGATTACTCAGCCATTTATAATATAGTTCTGCAGAAAATTCATAGCTGTTATTTTTAAAATTTTTAAAATAACCTGCTGCAACTTGATTGGCTCTGCCAGGCTGTATTTTCTTACTTGCAGGCAGCCACAAATCGCTGGGGAAACTTGCATTGCTTGTGGTAGCTAGTTGCAAATATTGTATGGTATTTGCATAAGAAAGTTTTATACTGCCACTTTCATTGAGCTTCCACCGCAGACTAAGGCGTGGTTCAGGATTTTGATATTGAGCCAAACTTTGCCCTTTGCTGTATTTTACTTTTTGCCCAGTAGGAAAACCTTCGCTGTCATACACATCTTCCTCCGTAGG
>JANMGS010000896.1:0-3546 GCA_031374745.1 Ferruginibacter sp.
TTTT
Organism: Ferruginibacter sp.; assembly: GCA_031374745.1. GTDB lineage: Bacteria > Bacteroidota > Bacteroidia > Chitinophagales > Chitinophagaceae > Ferruginibacter. The sequence goes on from JANMGS010000896.1 coordinate 5, forward strand.
GCAGCCATGGTTTTTAGAACAACAGATTATGGCAATACATGGACAAATATTTTACAAAATAAAAACACCAAAGGCTATGCTTTGTGTGTGTTACAAGACCCCACAGAACCGAACTTAATTTTTGTAGGTACTGAGCAAGGCTTGTGGGTTAGTTTTGACAATGCAGCCAGTTTTCAACAATTTAAAAATGGTTATCCTAGCGTGAGTACATACGACCTTGCTATACAAGAGCGTGAAGCAGATTTATGTATTGCTACATTTGGTAGAGCCATGTATGTTTTAGATGATATTCGTCCATTGAGGAAGCTAGCTGCACAAAAGGGATTGTTAAACAAAAAATTACTTGCTTTTGATAACAACGATGCATACCAAGTTACCTACAAAAACCAACCAGGTTATGAGTGGAGTACTTGGGGTGTGTGGAATGCAGATAATAAACAAAGAGGTGCAGCTATAAATTTTTATGCTGAGCTCTCTGCAAAATCAAAAGACAGTACCGTTAAAAAGTTAGTTGATTCAGCTGCTACCGCAAAAAAAGAAATAAAACTTGATACAGCCGTTATAAAAATATACAACGCACAAAATGAAATTGTAAGAACACTAGAATGGGCTGCAGATAGTGGCTACAACAAAAAATATTGGAGGATGGATGAGAAAGGATTTAGATACCCGGGCTCTGCAAAACTAAAGCCAGGAGCAGCAGAACCGAGTGGAGACGCCGTATTGCCGGGTAAATATAAAATCGTTTTTAGTTATAACAAACAACTAGATTCTAGCTATATCACCATAAAAGCTGATCCAAGAAAACTAGATAACAGCGAAATAAAAAAAGCACAAAAAGTACTAACGACAAAGCTTAGAACGGCTGCTGATAAACTTACACTGGGCATGTACCAGCTAGCCGATGCAGAAGAAATTGCTAAAAAGTTTGAAGCACAACTAAAAGAGGTAGAAGTGCCCATGGCAGATAGCATTCGCAAGCAAAGTAAAAAAATACAGGAGGAAATAAAAGCTATAACAGATTTTGTAAAAGGTAAAAAAATAGAGCGCCAAGGTTATGGCCAAATACCGCAAGAAACAGTGTTGACCGCATTTGATGAAGCGATTGATAACATTACAAGCAAAAATACTCCTCCAACAAACCAAGAAGCATTATTGGTAAAAAAAGCGGAAACAAAAATTGGGGAAGCCATTACCAAAATAAATACTTTTTTTAGTGGTAAATGGAAAGCTTACCAAACTTTGGTAGACGGAAATAAAGTGAATTTGTTTAAGGAGTTTAAGCAGTTGTAGGAAATTCCCCTCCTTGGGAGGGGTGGCTGCCGTAGGCAGACGGGGTGGGTTTCTTCACCAATGCTGCCGAAGGCAGATGGGGTGGGTTTTTTCACCACTTCTGCAAAAGGCAGACGGGGTGGGTTTCTTCACCACAACTGCCGAAGGCAGACCAAGTGGGTTTCTTCACCACAACTACTGAAATCAGACGGGGTAAGCTTCTTATAAATTGTATCCGAAGGGAGCTGAACCAAATATTAATTAGTATTCTCAAATGAATTAATCCCCAATAATTAATTAGCTACAATTATTGCTAAAAAAACATAATGTAGAATTACCGAAATGAACTTTATGCAAAATGAAAAATCCATATTCATTGATAACATAGAAATAAAACAATACCCCAAATTAATACTCCCCGCAAATCCTAATTTAAAAACAAGGGCAAAAGAACTTAGGCAAGCAAGAAATTTACCAGAAGTACTTTTTTGGATTCAGGTAACCAAAGGAGGTTTTCATAAAATAGATTTTGATAGACAAAAAGTAATAGGAAACTATATTGTAGAATTTTATGTAAAAAAATTGAGGCTAATTATTGAAATAGATGGCTCAAGCCATATTGGTAAGGAAATTTATGATGCAGAAAGAGAAAGGTTCTTAATATCTCTTGGTTTAAGAATGTACAGAATTACTGTTTTTGATATTATGCAGAATATGAACTTGGTTATTGAAGGATTAGAGAATTTTATTGTGAAGAATTATGGGGTAAAGTAGGATGTTAATATGCTGCTCGCCTTCGGAGAGTAAGAAAAGAACCTACCCATCTGCCTTTAGCAGCCACGCTAAAACCCACTTCGTCTGCCTTTGGCAGTCACTTAAGAACCCACTCCCTCTGCCTTCGGCAGCCGCACAATAACCCACCCCGTCTGCCTTTGGCAGCCACCCCTCCAGGGAGGGGAATTAATGCGCAAAATCCATTTCAAAATCCCCTTTAATTCTCTCTATAGAAGGATTAAAATAGCCAAATTTTAAATCAGGAAATTCTTCCTGTATTAGTTCTAACATTTGCTTTACGCCCATACATTCACCCGTGTCAGTTACACCAATTTTTCCCAAATACCAATCGGGGTCAATATTAAAATTGCGCCACTGTATCATCTTAAGGCCTGTTTCTTTTATAAGCTTCCTTAGTGCTTCGTATTCTGCCACGCTGTCTGTCATACCTGGAAAAACAAAATAATTTATGCTCGTCCATGCACCCATTTCATTGGCCACTTTTAAACTTTCTATAATATCGGCAAATACATAATTATTTGGTCGATAGTAGGGTGTATATATTTCTTCCCTAGCAGAATTGGTACTCACCCGTATGCTTGTAAGGCCTGCTTCGCACAACGCTTTTACGGCATTTGGCATACTACCATTCGTATTTATATTGATACTACCCTTCTGTGTATGTTTTCTTATTTCAATAATGGATTCTCTTATCGTTTCCCACATAAGCAAGGGCTCGCCTTCGCAACCTTGGCCATAACTTATTATGGGAAAGGGTGCTGTTTCTAAATGTGGTACAGTAAACTCCACAATCTCTTCGGCAGTAGGTTTAAATGTTAGCCTATCTTGTGTGCTGATAATGGTTTCTTCTACTGGTTGAAAAGAGATACAACCAATACAATTTGCATTGCAAGCAGGCGATATGGGCACAGGACATTCCCATCTGCCAAGTGCTAAGTTTCTTGCAGCAGGGCATGTGTAGGTCATGCAGCAATTTTCCATCAGATGTTTTACCAATCTGTTGTTGGGATACGCTTTTAATAATTGATTGGTGCCAACTTCAATTTCATCATCGTGGTATCCTTCACTTTCTTGCCTAATGTCTTTTTCAATTCTTACTGCTGGTACATACATTTTTTCATCTTGCCAGCCAGCCGCTGTATAACAAAAAAGTGGCAGTGTAGGTGCATCGGGCATGGTTTCGTATGCCGCAATGTACAAGCCCGTATGAGCCGGTGGTATAAATGCTGCCACAGCCCATCCTTTTTCGCAAATGCGCATCTCCCCTGTTTCTACATCTATGCCCAAACCTCTTCTCCCGGGCAATTCATATAATTGTCCCCCTTCTGGTAAAAGTATCCATTCATCTAGCGGTACAGGCAATGCATCCCAGCCACTACGGCCTGTTACATACAAAGTTTCGTCTTCGTATATACCGCCTTTGCCATCGGAATACATTAAAAAAGGAGATTGTGTGAGTGTAGCGTTCATGCTGC
>JANMGS010000025.1:0-4689 GCA_031374745.1 Ferruginibacter sp.
AGAAAACGTAAGTAAATGAATGGCAGACTTCTTTTAATCAGTGTTTTATTTTGTCTTTTTTTTGAAAGCTGCTTTCACAATGATAAAAGCCGCAAAGATCATAAGAGTACTATCAGAATATGCGAAAATTTATATTACGAAACATTCAGCATTTTTGGTCAAGGTGCTTTTGGAGGGGACAGAGATGCTAGTTGGTTGACTGATTCAACAAATTTTAGAATTTTCTTAGGCGCATTTGACAATGCACATGGTGGCATATCCGTTCAATGTAAAGGCGATTCAATTTTTGTAACACAGCGCCCTGATGACTTAGATGTAAATAGAGATATCATCTCTCCAGTTACAAAAAGCTATTATTTGAAAGAGGTTAAAAAGTTGCGAAACTTAAATGACTTTTAAAATACCGCAATTTGAATACCCTATATTTTTAATTGCATTGTGCAGCAACTAACGCTAACATCAGGTTTGCTGCAAGGCTGGCTGAACTTTGAAGTAATGGTCATTTTATCGCTGTTGTGCTTCATCTGGGCCGGACATACATTGTTGGGTTTTGTTTGTTAACTTGTACTGTTATATCTTTAATCAGCAGCGGTTCCGGGCTGAAGGAACTATGAATTACAGCCCTGCAAAAAGCGCTACCGTTGTGCACAATGCCAAAGACCACGGATAATTCAAAACTTAACAATTAACAATATGAGAATAGTATTTACTTTTTTAACAACATTGCTGTTTGCATTTGGACAAAGCAATGTTTACGGCCAAAAGAAATTTGAATTAGCAGACTACACCAAGATTGTAGGTATAGCTGACCCCCAAATTTCCCCTGATGGTAAAAATGTTGTCATGGTGGTTTCAAGACCTGATTATGTCAATAACCGTAATAATACCGAATTGGTTTTGGTTGAGGTAGCTACAGGCAAAAAAACGGTTATCACATATGAAAGAACCTCCGTTTCAAGTCCACGATGGTCGCCCAATGGAGAACAATTGGCTTTTATTTCCAAAGCCAGTTCCGCTAAAGATGCCCAAAATCAAATTTTTGTGCTTTCTATGAAAGGCGGTGAAGCAAAGCAAATCACCAAAGCACCAAAAGGCGTGCAACATTTTTCCTGGAGTCCAAATTCAACAGACATTGCTTATGCAACGCTAAATGAGCCCAAAAACAAAGCCGAAATTGAAAAAGGATTTACTGCCTTTGAAATTGCCAATAACGATATATTTGTGGGAAGTCAACCACAGCCTGCACATATTTGGTTAGTAAACACAACAACGACAGTAAGCAAAAGATTGACCGATGGCGATTGGAGTTTGCCAGTTGTAATACCACCAGGTGCGCCACCTGCACCATTTTCTTGGTCAGCAGATGGGAAAACCATTTTATTTATAAAGGTAATTTCCCCGTATTCAGGTGATGGGAGAAATAGAACCATTCAAGTTCTAAACATTGCAGACGGGACTTACAAACCATTAACCACTAGAAAAATATTGGAAAATGCGCCAGACTTTTCGCCCGATGCTGGTAAAATATCCTATTGGTATAAAAAAGATAACATGGGTTCAAATATTAATCAATTGTGGGTTGCAGATGCTAAAGTTGGCGAAGGCAAAGCCATTGCAACACAACTAGACATAGACTTTAGCTACAAAGCTTGGATGCCAGATGGCAAAAGCATTTTGGTAGGTGGCAACAACGATAATAAAACGACTCTATTTAACATCAGTTTAGATGGAAAATCATCTAAGGTTGATGTAGGAAATCTTTGTTCCAATTTAAACGCTAGCATCAGTAAAACGGGTGCACTTGCTTTTACAGGAACTGAACCCAACAAACCTGTCGAATTGTATTTTATGGCATCAACAACTTCAAAATTGCTGCAATTAACCGATTACAATAGTGAAGTGAGCAAGATGACTTTTGGCAAAACCGAAACCATCCGTTGGGAAAATGACGGCTTCAAACATTGTGGCATAGTAACCTATCCAGTAAATTACGAAAAAGGCAAAAAATATCCATTGGTTTTAGTAATTCATGGCGGACCAGCTGCCGCTTCATTAGAGCAGTTTGCAAGATTTCCTCAAATTTTTGCAAATGAAGGCTACTTTGTTTTTGAACCCAATTATAGAGGAAGCGACAATGTAGGAGCTACCTACAGATTAGCCATTGTAGAAGATGCAGGTGCTGGTCCAGGACGAGATGTGATGGCAGGTTTAGAAAAATTGAAAGCTACAGGAATGATTGACAATGATAAAATTGGTGTAAGCGGTTGGTCGTACGGTGGTTTTATGACCGTTTGGCTAGCGGGTCATTATGGTGGTTGGAAGGCAGCAATGGCAGGTGCAGCTGTAACCGATTGGGTGGATCAATACAATTTCGGCGATGCAAATGTTGCTCGTTCAGAAACAATGGGTGGTTCGCCTTATGTTGGTGATAATATGAAAAAGTACATTGCTCAGTCTCCCATCACCGAAGCTAAAAACATAAAAGCACCCACCCTCATTTTAGCAAATACAGGCGATCCACGAGTTCCTGTGACGCAATCTTATAAATTGTATCACACGTTGATAGATAACGGAACAGTTACCAAATTTATTGGCTGGCCAATTCCTGCTCACAATGCCAGCGATCCAGTTACACAATTGGAACGAGACAGACTTTGGTTGAATTGGATGAATACGTATTTGAAGTGATGGGGTTTGGACTAACAAAGGCCAGTGTATAACATGGGTTTGTGGCATGTGTGGACTTACGGAAGTAATTGAACATTGGGAACTTTATTGTACTTTTATTTCGGCGGACGGAAACCTATTGAACATTTGTAAGTTATAAAATCAGCAACTTACATCAGTATACTTTAGAGCTGACGAGTTTCAAAAACCACAGCTGCCAGAATCCCAGTACGTTATTGGTAAGCTAAACGCAAACATTCTTTTAAAAATGAACATTATGAAATGGATATTCTCATTGTTAACGCTTTGCATTAGCGTCAGTTCCGAAGCTCAAGTTAAAAATACTTCATACATCAATAAGTCAAATGAGCGCATACTTCAGCTTTCTATCGTTGTTCCATTGGAAGTAAAAGAGGTGTGGAAATACTTTTCGACAGATTCCAAACTTTCCGAATGGATAGCGCCTATTGCACATATTGAATTAAAAAATGGAGGCTACATAGTTACTAATTATGACAAAACGAAAACACTTTCTGACAGCAACTCTATTAAACTTGGGATTATTAGCTACCTAGAAAATGAACTTTTGATTTTGAAAGTAGACTTAAATAATAACTTTTCTAAAAAGTTGCAAGACGAAGATCAGAACCTCCAAGAGATAATTCAATTTGATTCTATTGGCCCTCGAAAGACAAAAATTATTTCATCGATGATTGGATGGGGACAAGGAAAAGATTGGGAAAAAACGTATGATTTCTTTTTGAAGGGCAACGAGTGGACTTACAAAGAACTTTTGAAAGTGATCAAATAATTTAAGTCCTAAAAAGCCGTACGGTATCAAAAAAATGGGCAAAAACTGGGCAGACGGAAGTTCAATCGGCGATTGCTGCTGTGCTTCAACTGGGCCGGATAAACATCGCTGGGCTTTTGTTTGTCAACCTGTACTTTTATATCTTTACCTGCCGGCAGGCAAGTTCAGTCCCTACACCCGTGTAGGGATTATGGGCGGAAGGAATTAAAATTCTATACCTGCATATAGCGGTACCATTATGTACTATACTTGCAACATCCGAAATGGGAACAACTATGGACACAGAAATTCTCAAACTCACCCATAACGACCTAGACAACTTTTCAGTCTTAATCAACGTTTTTGAAGAAGTATTTGAATGGCAAGACTTCTCAGTTCCTCAAAGACCCCATTTACAACGAGTGCTTCAGAACCCCAATTTTATTGTCTTTGTGGCTATTACAGATAACAAAATAGTAGGTGGTCTTACTGCATATGTTTTAGGCAGATACGACTCTGAGAAACCTTCTGCGTACATTTATGACCTTGCTGTAGTCAAAAACCAGCAGCGTAATGGAATCGGAAGATTATTAATTTCTAAGCTAAATGAATATTGCGAAAAAAATGGATTTAGTGAAGTATTTGTTCAAGCAGAAACAGAAGATATAGAAGCTGTAAAATTTTACAAAGCGACACAGATAAGTAGCGAATTAGACGTGAAACACTTTACATATTCTTTGGTCTCTAAAGACAATGATGAACAGTTAAGAACAACGAACCGATAGCGTGGGTAACTGATGCACAACTATGTCCTTTTAAAAAAAGAAACTTATTTAGAAGCGATTTAAGCTATGAAGTTTTTAAATGTTGAAAGAATGTAGGTTTAAACAAAGTGTTGATAATACAAAGTATATTGGTTTTGAAAGGCCTGGGCTTTGGCTTGGGCAGAAACCCATAGCCTAGCTTTTGGTTCTTATCATTATCATTTATATCTTTAAAAAGTCCCTGCACCGTTGTAAGGATTCCGGGAGGAAATCCCGAAATTTCGGGATAATTCCATAACTGCAGGATGCGCTACCGTTAGCAGAAATTAAAACGAAATTCTCAATGTCGACACCTAATACTTCTTATGAAGTGACACTTATTAAGAAAATGCCATACTTAACTGAATTACTTTTATTCGTGTTATTGCCAGGAGTGTTAGTTTTATTGACAGCCTACTTTTTTTTATT
>JANMGS010000027.1:0-2244 GCA_031374745.1 Ferruginibacter sp.
TATAAAAAAAACAAACAGCAAGCTTTAGCCTTGTCATATTCATTTCTACTTTCTGGATTAACAGTACAAATCATAAAAAATCTTATATACGCCCCCAAGCCAACGTTATATTTTGAACCTGGGCAGTATCTTTATTTTATAGATGGGGTTACCCATGCCAACTACGCAAATTTTCCCTCTGGCCATACTGCCATCGCATTTGCCATTGCAACTGTACTTACCTTAATGTTAAAAAATAAAAAATGGCAATTGCCCCTACTATTATTAGCCATACTAGTAGGCTATTCTCGCATTTACCTTGCGCAGCATTCATTAATTGACGTATTTATTGGCGCTTCAGTTGGAAGTTTATCTGGTGTTTTTTCGTTTTACCTTTTACGAAATTCAAAAAATATTCGGCTGTTTTTAAAGAAACAATATAGATTAATACGTTCGTCTACAAGGCGTTTACCTTCAACCACCACTTTTGGCACTTATGACACTTATGAGTAGTATCTTAAATACACAATTCATTCAATTTGGTATGGTAGGATTTGGCGGAATGCTGCTTGATTTTTTTGTTACATGGCTATGTAAAGAAAAACTAATTATAAATAAATATTTATCTAATACGCTAGGCTTTTGTATAGCTGTTTCCAATAATTTTTTATTAAATCGTTACTGGACTTTTAATGAAGTAGTGCAAAATATGAGTATACAGTTTTCTAAATTTGCTATGGTATCTGTATCTGGTTTAATCATAAATAATATTCTTCTTTTTTTACTTGTAAAATATGTAAAAGGTAATTTTTATGTAACAAAGTTTGCAGTTATTTGCTTGGTTTTTTTATGGAACTATTTCATTAACCTCAGTTTTACTTTTAAGTAAATGATTTGTTAATTAAAAATAACAACCTTTTTAATTCCAATATCCAGCTTGCTAAGCTTCATCATTGAACTTGGAAATGATGAGGTTTACTACCGCTTGTATATATAATATCCCCATTGAAATTATTTAGATGACCAACTAATCGATGGATGTTCTATTAGAGCAAGAATCCTCAATTTAAATGCACACAATCGTTTTTTGTATGCAAAGTGGTACTTACAATAAAATATTTGCTTAACAATTTAATAGCGTAATCCTAATATTCATTTAACCTTCCCGTTGCTATTTGATTACATTACTATTCAACCTTTACAAAACATTTTTATGGAACGTAGAGCAATAGATGTAGTGGTGATATCTGATGTGCACTTAGGAACTTATGGATGTCACGCCACAGAGTTACTTACCTATTTACAAAGCATTTCTCCCCAAATACTAATTCTCAATGGCGATATAATAGATGGCTGGCAGTTTAGCAAAAGATATTTCCCAGCAGCCCATATGGCAGTAATAAAAGAAATTTTAGATTTTATTACCAAAGGTACTCGGGTAATTTACATAACGGGTAACCACGACGAAATGCTTCGCCGCTACTCGGGTTTGAGCATGGGTAGCTTTATTTTAGCAGATAAGTTTTTGCTGGAAATAGACGGGAAAAAAATATGGGTTTTTCATGGCGATGTATTTGACCACAGTACAAAAGGCAGTGCCAAAATATTAGCCAAGCTTGGAGGGCATGGATACGACTTATTAATTCTACTCAACCGCTTTGTCAATTTTATATCTAAAACTTTTGGTGGAGAAAAAATTTCATTATCCAAAAAGGTAAAAAACAGTGTAAAAAAAGCAATTGCTTTCATCAACAATTTTGAAAATATTGTTGCCGAGCTGGCTATAGAAAAAAAATATGATTATGTGATATGCGGGCATATACACCAACCCGAAAAACGCATAATAGAAACGGAGAAAGGAAGTGTTACTTATTTGAATTCAGGCGATTGGATAGAAAACTTATCAGCCTTAGAATACAATAATAAACAGTGGAATATTTATTCATACAATGAGGAAGTACTACCCATGCGGATTGTGAACAAAAAAAAACCTGAGTTAAATGTTGTATCGGACGAAGTAAATTATTATATAAACTCATTAAGTCTTTATGATGAGTTGAGAAATTTCATTTGACCAAATTTTATAAGTGAAGAAGTACCCAATAAAAACAAAAAAAATAAACCCATGAAAATATTTTATGCAGTACAGGCTACAGGCAATGGTCATATAAGTCGTGCAATAGAAATTTTACCTTACTTGGAACAATATGGAAGTGTAGATATTTTTCTTAGTGGCAGTAATAGTAATTTACAAATGAACGCAAA
>JANMGS010000043.1:0-3409 GCA_031374745.1 Ferruginibacter sp.
GCAGATCCATTTGGAGAACCTACACATATTTTTGAATGGAATAAAAAAGAAGATGCAATCGAACGAGCGAAAGATAAGGCTGATGCTGCATTTGAATTTATGTCAAAATTGGGTTTGCCCTATTATTGTTTTCATGACGTAGATGCTATTGATTATACCAACGATATTACTGAAAACGATAGACGTTTAAAAGAAATAACTGCTTACCTAAAACAAAAACAAGGTGCCAGCGGTATAAAATTATTATGGGGTACAGCAAATTTATTTTCAAACAAAAGATACATGAATGGCGCTTCAACTAACCCCGATTTTCATGTGCTTGCGCATGCAGCGGCACAAGTGAAAGCTGCCATTGATGCTACCATTGAACTTGGGGGTGAAAATTATGTTTTTTGGGGTGGACGTGAAGGCTATATGACTTTACTTAACACAAATATGAAAAAAGAAAAAGCACATTTTGCCAAATTTTTGCATGCAGCCAAAGACTATGCAAGGGCTAATGGTTTTAATGGTAAATTTTTTATAGAGCCAAAGCCTTGTGAGCCTAGCAAGCACCAATATGACTACGACAGCGAAACAGTAATAGGATTTTTAAGAGAGCATGATTTGTTAAAGGATTTTAGTTTGAATATAGAAGTAAATCATGCAACACTTGCTGGTCATACGTTTCAGCATGAACTACAGGTAGCGGTAGATGCCGATGTATTGGGCAGTATAGATGCAAACCGTGGAGATTATCAAAACGGATGGGATACGGATCAGTTTCCAAACAATGTACAAGAGTTAGTAGAAGCAATGCTTGTAATATTGGAAGCGGGCGGCTTTGGAGGTGGTGGAATAAATTTTGACGCAAAAATTAGAAGGAATTCCACCGACCAGGCAGACTTATTTTATGCTCACATAGGCGGTATGGATGTATTTGCTAGAGCATTGATTGTAGCAGATGATATTTTGCAAAAATCAGATTATAAAAAAATAAGATCGGAACGCTATGCATCTTTTGATAGCGGCTTAGGAAAGGAGTTTGAAGACGGAAAACTTAAGCTAGAAGACCTTAGAGCCTATGCTTTAGAAAATGGGGAACCCAAACTTGTTAGTGGTAAGCAAGAATATTTAGAAAATATAATTAACCGCTTTTTATAATGGCAGTAACTACTTCAGAAGATTATTTTGGGGAGTATGAGGGAAAAAAAGTGAGCAAGTTTACCATTTCAAACAACGAAGGAATAAGCGTAAGTATAATAAATTATGGAGCTACCATAACAAATTTGTTTGTCCCAGATAGAAATGGCATTGCGCAAGATGTAGTGCTTGGTTTTAAAAATTTGGAAGGGTATCTTACTGCAAAAAATTTATACATGGGCAGCATTTGTGGACGGTTTGCCAATAGAATAGCTAATGGCAGATTTAAGTTGAACAATGTAGAATATAATTTACCAAAAAATGATGGAAAAAATTCTTTACATGGCGGTATAGAAGGCTTTGATAAAGTATACTGGACCGCAGAAATTTTGGAAAACAAAAATGCAATTAAATTTTCATACAGATCTAAAGACGGTGAAGAAGGATTTCCGGGGAATTTACTTGTTACGGTAACATACAAAGTTTTGCAAAATGATTTAGAAATAGAATTTTATGCTACAACAGACAAAGCCACACCAATAAATTTGACCAGCCACTGTTATTTTAATTTGTCAGGCGGTTATGAGCGCAATATTTTTAACCACGAGTTGATGATAAATGCTGATACGTATTTGGAAGTTGATGAAAGTTTAATTCCAACAGGCAAAATGTTGAAAATAGATAATTCTAAAATGAATTTTCAAATTATTAGAAAGATAGGGGATATCATTGAAGAAGATACAATGTATGATTATTGTTGGGTTGTAAATAAAGCAGAGAATATTTTAGGGGCAGCAGCATTGTTAAAAAGTACCGAAAGTGGAATACAAATGCTGGTAAGCTCAACAGAGCCGGGCTTACATTTTTATAGTGGAAACTTTTTGCCGAATAATTTATCGAATACAAATCATGAAAATGGTTATGGGAAATGCGCTGGGCTATGTTTAGAAGTACAGCATTTTCCCGACAGCCCAAACAAGAAAAATTTTCCCAATACCATCTTACAATCTAGCGAATCATACCACCAAAAAACTATTTACTCATTCACTACAAACTAAGCAAAAATGAATACACTTAAAACCTTTGATTACCTGGTATTTCTTTTTTATTTCCTTGTAGTGGCTGGCTACGGATTTTATGTGTACCGTAAAAAGAAGAAAGCAACTTCTACGTCTACAGCATCTCATGATTATTTTTTGGCGGAGGGATCGCTTACGTGGTGGGCTATTGGAGCGTCACTCATTGCGTCTAATATCTCTGCTGAACAGTTTATTGGTATGAGTGGTAGTGGTTTTAAAATGGGATTAGCCATATCCACTTATGAGTGGATGGCAGCAGCAACATTGATGATTGTAGCTATATTTTTTATTCCTGTTTACCTCAAAAATAAAATTTATACTATGCCGCAATTTTTAAACCAGCGGTATAATGGAACTGTAGCAATGATAATGGCCGTATTTTGGTTATTACTCTATGTGGTCGTAAATCTCACTTCTATTTTATATTTAGGCGCACTTGCCATTAATAGTATATCTGGAATAAACACCACATTTTGTATGTACATGTTAGCAATATTTGCCATTTTTATCACACTAGGTGGCATGAAAGTTATAGGCTATACAGATGTAATTCAGGTTTTCTTTTTGATACTTGGAGGGCTAGTCACTACTTATATTGCATTAAACCTTGTATCAGAAAAATTTGGTTCAACCGGAGTTGTAAATGGCTTCAGACTAATGACTGAACATGCAGGTGACCACTTTCACATGATTTTCCAAAAAGATAATCCAAACTATATGGATTTACCTGGGCTCACTGTTTTAGTGGGCGGAATGTGGATTGTGAATTTAAATTATTGGGGCTGCAATCAATATATAACACAGCGTGCTTTAGGTGCCGATTTAAAAACGGCTCGTAGTGGTATTTTGTTTGCTGCTTTTCTAAAATTATTGATGCCTGTAATAGTCGTATTGCCAGGAATAGCTGCTTATGTGTTACACCAACAGGGAGATTTTCAAACGGAACTAACACAAGCTGGCGAGTTAAATCCAGATAAAGCATATCCTGTATTGCTAAATCTATTACCCGCTGGATTAAAAGGATTATCATTTGCTGCACTTACAGCGGCTATCGTTGCATCGCTTGCAGGTAAGGCAAATAGTATTTCTACCATCTTTACTTTAGATATTTATAAAAAGAGATTAAGACCAAATGCTGATGAAAAAACGATGGTACAAATTGGTAAAATAACAGTGGTAGTAGCGATGAGATTGGGGGTTATTATAGC
>JANMGS010000054.1:0-10872 GCA_031374745.1 Ferruginibacter sp.
GCTGTTACTCAATCCACTATCATCATCGCTCATAGAAACGGTACTGCGCTTTTTTTGCTGATCCAAAAATGTCAAACTCTCGTTGGTAGCTATTCTATACAACCAAGTGTACAATTGGCTATCTTCTCTAAAATTGGCTAAGCCCTTCCACGCTTTTACAAACATATTTTGCAGCACATCGTTTGCATCTTCATGCTCCACCACCATTCTTCTTATATGCCAATAGAGTTTTTCCTGGTATTTTTTTAAAATAGCAGTAAAAGCACGCTCTTTTGTAGCGTCATTTTTAAATTGCTGCAAAAGTTCTATATCATCTAATTGTTGCGCCATAGTTCATAAAAGTATTGCAATTTCTTTCAACTTTGTATAAGACCAGCTATTTTCTGGAAAGTTTAATGGCCTTTTAAGGTTTTTTGAACGCAAAAATGGGTTCAACTTTCGGCTTTGGTCCCGCTATACGCTTGTAGTCCTCGGTCGTTCCTCCCTGTGGGCTACCGCTTCTATCGGGCGTACATTTTCAGCAGCAAATCATTATTGAACATTTATGGAAGCGGATCTGTTTTTATGGAATTTACCTGTTATTGAATCTCATCCAAAACGCATATATGAAAAAAATAATTTTAGCTGTTTTTGCATTGGGGATATTGCAGTTGGCCCAAGCCCAAACCAAAGAAGAACCGGTAAAATTTTCCCCACCTGTAATAAAAAAAAATAAATTGGCGAAAAATGCTGATGTGCCACCACCTCCACCGCCACCTAAAAGGATCTCAAAACGGGCAATAGCTCCAAAACCTCCCAAACCACCTAAAGTTGCAAAAGAAGAAGCTGTTAGGATTACTACCCCAACCTTTGATGAATATGCAGTAAAACCGATACCCGCTAGCAAACCAAAAATGGGAAGAAAAAGTAAAACAAAAAGTGTACGGTTTAAAGCTCCCGTAATTGTAAAGGAAGAAGTAGTACAATAAATAGGCAGATAATATTTATATAAGTATGGCTTGTAGTAATCTAATGAGCCATATTTTTGTATACATAAACAAGTGTACAGCGTATGCAATTTACATTACGACCTTGGGCCACCACCGATTTGGATAGTTTGGTAGTTTTTGCCAATAATGCTGCTATTGCAAAGTATATGAACGATAGTTTTCCACATCCGTACAATGAAGCCAATGGAAAAGCTTTTATTGAGTTTGCCAACAAAGATAATCCTATACATATTTTTGCGATAGACTTTGATGGTAAAGCCATTGGAGGCATTGGCATACACCCAAAATATGATGTAGAACAAAAAAATGCAGAGCTTGGTTATTGGCTTGCAGAACCATATTGGGGGAAAGGAATTATAACCAAAGCCATTAAAGAAATGGTAGTTTTTGGTTTTAAAACTTACGATATCAATCGGATTTTTGCCAGGCCATTTGGTACAAATATTGGCTCACAAAAAGTATTAGAAAAAGCGGGATTTATATTAGAAGCAAGGTTTGAAAAAACGTTTTTTAAAAATGGTTTATTTGAAGACGAGCTAATATATGCGGTGCGGAAATAGCTTTACAAAGATGAATGATTTTAACAAAAAAAGCAAGATCTACATCTTGCTTTTTTAATATTTCCTTATGCTTGTTTAACGAATATTGTGAATATACTCGTTGTTCATAAATTGCTTTTTTACATCTTTCAAGTCGTTTAAGATAGAAGCATCTATCAATGTTCCTGCTACTTCCAATTTAAAACCACCAATCAGTTCATCGTTTACCAAGGTTTCTATTTCTACAGCAGTAGTTGTAGCGCTTCTCACTTTTGCCACAATACTGTTTTTTAGTTCTTCGCTTATAGGTGCTGCAGTAGTAAGTTTCACGGACTGAATATTTTTTAGCTTATTATATTGCTCCAAAAATGCGGTTACAATTTCAGGTAGATTGCTTTCTCTTTTTTTGGTAGTTAGCAGGTTTATAAACAACATAGTAAGTTTGCACACTTTATCTCCAATAACTGCAGCCAATATCTTATCTTTTTTATCGGACGTAACAATGGGGCTGCGCAGCAATGCTACAAAATCTGTATTGGATTTATTAATCTGTTTCATATATTGCATATCTGCATATACCGCTTCCAATTGATTTTGCTCTATGGAAAGATCCAATAAACTTTTTGCGTATCGTGTTGCTAAACGTGGGTTGGTCATAATGTGGAAATGTGAAAATGTGAAAATATGCAAATGTGCAAATTCCTACAACTCGTACTTTCTTCTATCTAATATCTTGTGTCTAAAATCTAGAATCTAATTTTCTAGTTCAACTTTATTTTTTGTGCCAATTGGTTGATGAATTGCTCTTGTTCTGGTTTGTTGGCCAATTCTCTTCTCAAAACTTTTTCGCTTACTTCTATTACCAATTTACCTACTTGGTTTTTTATATCGATGATAGCAGCCATTTTTTGTTGCTGGATAGCAGCATGTGCGTCTGTAATTATTTTAGTAGCCGCCAGTTTAGCTTCTTCTTTAGCATCTGCAATCATCTTATCTTTTGTAATCTTAGCTTCTTTTATCATGGTAGCCCTTTCTTCACGTGCAGATGCAAGCAAAGCTTCGTTCTCACCTTTCAGTTGAGCCATTTCTAACTTTACCCTTTCTGCAGAAGCGATAGACTCTGCAATATTGGTTTCTCTATCGTTCAACCCTTTTAAGATTGGTGTCCAAGCGAATTTTTTAAGAATAAAAAGTACCACTAAAAACGCAAGCAGCGTCCAAAAAATTAAGCCTAAGTGAGGGAGTAATAAATCCATTTTAATTAGTATTTAGTATTGAGTATTTATATATTAGATTATAGATATTAGACATTAGATAACTCACGTTAAAGTTTTTATCTAATGTCTAATGTCTAAATTTCTTGTGTCTGAAAAATACTGCATCCGCCACCCTATGCTTTAGATGCAGTAAAGTTTTTAGTGCAAAAATTAGCTTTTCAAAACAGCCAATAAACCTGCAATTACGGCGAAAAGGGCAACACCCTCTACGAACGCAGCTGTAAGGATCATATTTGCACGAATGTCGTTAGACGCTTCTGGCTGACGAGCAATCGCTTCTACAGCACCTTTACCAATTTGACCGATACCAATACCGGCACCAATTGCTGCAAGACCCGCACCAATAGCTCCACCCATGTGAGAGAAACCAATTTGTACTTCTAACAAAGTTGTCATTAAACTCATGATACTTGTGTTTTTATATGTGAAAAATAGAATTAAAAGCCTCATCCCCCGCCTTCTCCGAAGGAGAAAGAGCCACACCTCAATACTTTAAAGCATCTTTAAATTGTCAGAGGCTTCAAAGTCCTCCGCCTATTGGCGGAGATTTAGGGGGCTTTATATTATTACCGCATCCGCATGCCCATCTACATCATCGTGCCCACCTTCAAACGCCTGACCAATAAATACCGCTGTTAAATTTGTAAAAATAAAAGCCTGGATAAATGCCACCAATATCTCAATAAAATAAATGAATACGGTAAACAAAACTGAAACAGGCGAAAAACCCCAGCCTGCACCTTTGTTCATAGCTCCAAAAATAAATATCAACGATACAAAACTTAAAATAATAATATGCCCCGCTACCATGTTTGCAAACAAACGTATGATAAGTGCTGCTGGCTTGATGATAAATACACCTGCAACTTCCACCGGGACTAAAATAATTTTTACTGCTAGTGGTACACCTGGAGGCCAGAAGATATGACCCCAAAAATGTGAATTGGTACTAAACAATATTACTATCAAGGAGATAATACCCAATACCGCCGTAAAAGCCGTATTACCAGTAACATTTGCCGAGCCAGGTATTAATCCAAAAATATTGTTGATTAAAATAAAAAAGAAAACAGTTAATAAATAGGGTAAGTACTTGTTCCATTTTTTACCAAGATTTGGTTTAGCCACATCATCTCTTACAAAAGTAATAACTGGTTCCATTACATTTTGCCAACCTTTTGGTGCCGATGTAACGCCAACACCATTTTTGTACTTCTTTGCAATACTCATCATTAAAAACACCAATAAGCTCAATGCCAAAATCATTTGTACCACATTCTTTGTAAGCGAAAAATCATATACTTTAGATCCATCCTCCGCCACTATCTCTTTGTTTTCATTTAATTTATAGCCATTGTAAGCCTCTTCGCCTTCGTGACCAAAATGGCTAGAAGAAAAAGCAGTGATGCCCTTAGTAGGAGAATAAAGTATTACAGGAAGCGGAATGGTAGCATGAAAACTACCTGCTGTAAAGAAATGAAACTCATGGGCATCTTTAATATGGTCCATTATAATTTTGGCAGGATCTAATTTTTCTTCTTTATGTTCTCCAGCTCCTTCATGTGCAGGATCCTGCGCAAAAGCAACTGTAGCAAAAACACTTAAAAAAAGGCTAAAACTCAATACCAATAACGATTTGATGCGCTTTGTTCCCATATACATCCTCAATTTTGGCGCAAAGATAAGGGCGAAAGGGTTAATAGAGAAATTTGGGAGTAGGAAAGAATAAAATTATCTAAAAATATCAAAAGAAAAGCCGCTTTTACAAGCGGCTCATTCTCTAATCTAACTCTCTAACAAACTTATTTTTTAGGCATCAATACTGCATCTATTACATGTATTACACCATTGCTTGATACTATATCTGCTGTGGTTACATTGGCACCGTTTATAGTAACTTTTCCGTCTTTTATTGCCACTGTTAATTCTCCACCTTGAACAGTTTTAATTTTTTGACCATCTTTAAGGTCCGCAGCTTTTACTGCACCCGCTACTACATGGTAAGTAAGTATTCCCGTAAGGTCCTTTTTCATTTCTGGTTTTAGCAAATTATCTACTGTGCCAGCTGGTAATGCTGCAAAAGCCGCATTAGTAGGCGCAAATACAGTAAATGGACCTGCTCCAGTTAAAGTAGCTACTAAATCAGCCGCTTTCACTGCTGCAACTAGCGTAGTATGATCTGCAGATGCAGATGCATTTTCTACAATATTTTTGGTGTCTGCCATGGTTACAACTGCTTCTGCAGGTTTAGTTGTATCTGCTGCAGGAGTTGTTTCAGCCATTTTTGAAGCCTCTTCGGTCTTCTTTTCGCCTTCTGCACAAGATGTTAGCATAAATACTGTTGCAGAAGCAGCGAGAACTGCTGATAGGAATGTTTTTTTCATTTTTTAAATTATTATTGGTTAATTAAATCGTTGGGAAGTAGTAACGCAATTATTGGGACATTGGATTTTGAAATGAAATTAGATTCATATAAGAAACCCATTTTCATTAAAAAGTTTTTTGAAAATTCCTTGTTTCATAAAATCCGAGTAAATAGTAAAATAGTAAATTTGTATGCAGAATGGTATGAATTGAAAAAAAATTACTAAAACGTATACGAATAATAGAACCATTGTGTGAAACCTGTGATTGATTAAATAGAACTTTAAATTTTACCAAATGGCACAACCTACAATTGAACTTATAGAAGCGCTAAGACTTACCGCAAAGAACCTTGCAAATGGAGCTTATCATTCATGGGGACACCATGGAGCCTGCAACTGCGGTAACTTGGTACAGTCGGTAACCAAATTTACCAAAGATGAAATTTTGCGTTACGCACATGATGGCGCTGGTGAGTGGACAGAATTGGCTATAGATTTTTGCCCGATTACCAATGCGCCCCTAGCTCTCATTTTTCATAAGTTGGAATCAATTGGACTTACACCTACAGATATTCACCATATTGAATACCTATCAGATAAAGAAGTATTGGATAATTTGCCTGGTGGCTTGCGTTGGCTCAAAAGAAACAAAAAAGAAGATGCTATTGCCTATTTTGAAACATTTGCAAATGTGTTGGAAGAAAAACTATTGAAAACAATTAATATCGACAAAATTTTAGAATTGAATAAAAGACGGGAATTACAACTTGTTTAATCCTGTGAACCCCCTTCTAAAGTAAGCCGATGGAAATTTTCATCGGCTTTATTTTTTTAAACTTATTTTAGAAAACTTATTTTTTCACCAAAGAATAAATGATACAGTCCAAAAACTTACCATCAAAAAACTCATTTTCCTTTAAATGTGCTTCTTTTACAAAACCATTTTTTTCTAATACTCTAGCAGACGCTGTATTTTCGGGGTCAATAATACCCTCTAGTGAATGCATTTTCATTTGGTTAAAACCATAATCAATCATAAGTTGTATGGCTTCGGTTATAATTCCTTTACCGTTGTATTCGGGTAAAAGCATATAACCAATTTCGCTCCTAAAATGCTCCCAACGTATTCTATAATGCCCAATTATGCCAATCAGCTTTGGATTGCCTTTTAATGTAATGGCCCAATTCATGCCTTCATTTTTTTCAATCTTATCTTGAATCATTTTTATGTGTTCTAGTGCTTCTTCCATTTTGGTAACCAAGGGTCGAGGAATGTATTTCATCGTTTCTGCATTGCTACGAAGGGTAAATATTTCATTTACATCATCGGGTGTAATTTGTCTTAGTAATAACCTATCTGTTTCAAGATTCTGAAAAGGAAGAAAAGAAAAGTTCTCCATTGGTTAATTTTATTACAAACTACGTTAAAAATATTTATTAATGAATGTCCTTTTCTATTTGCTTTGTTTATTTTTAGAATATTTTTAGTAATAAAAAATATTTTTAAAATCTTTGTCCGGATTTAAATTACTTGTTCGTCATTCATAAAAATATTTTTAAAACAATTAAAACAAACAATTATGGAAAAGTTTATGCTCATTTTTCACGGCGGAGAAATGCCACAAGACCAGCGCACACCAGAAAAAATGCAAGCTGGCTTGGGTAAGTGGATGGCTTGGATAGACAAACTTGCTAAGGCCGGCAGGTATGACTCTGGAGAACCGCTAAAGCCAGGTGGAAAAATTGTTAGTGGCCCCGACAAAACCGTTACTGATGGCCCTTTTGCTGAAGCTAAAGAAGTAGTAGGAGGTTATTTTATTGTAAACGCCGCCGATTATGATGAAGCTGTAGCCATTTGTGATGATTATCCTGATTTCGAATATGGGGGGAAAGTGCAAGTGAGGCATGTGATGAAAATGGATATGCCTTCATAAAAATAAATATAAAAAAGTCCTGCACCAATGTGTAGGATTTTTTTATTGTACATTTATTTAAATTCTTGCAAATTGGAAACCAAATCGCAAATAGCAGAAACCGTGGACCATCTTTTTAGAATGGAATGGGGAAAGCTTGTTGCAGTACTTACCAAACTATTTGGTCCACAAAATTTACAATTGGCAGAGGATGTAGTACAGGATACCCTATTGAAAGCGTTTAGCAATTGGAAAATAAATGGACTTCCAAAAAACCCTTCAGCTTGGCTTTTTACGGTAGCACGAAACAAAGCAATAGATACATTGCGTCAGCAAAAAAGGCATTCACAATTTTCGAAAAACATAACACCACTATTACAATCAGAATATACGCTGGTACCTACCGTGCAAGAATATATAAATACCAATACGATTGATGATGATCAATTGCATATGATGTTTGTTTGTTGCCATCCTTGTTTATCGAACGAAGCGCAGGTATCACTTATATTAAAAACATTGTGTGGCTTTAGCGTAGGCGAAATAGCCAAAGCATTTGTAACAAGTTACCAAGCTATAGAAAAAAGATTGTATCGTGCAAGGCAAAGTTTTAAGGATAACAATGTGCAATTTGAATTGCCAACTGCTCTTGAATTAGACAAACGCTTAGACAGTGTGTTGGTATCTATCTACTTACTATTCAATGAGGGATATAATTCCACTCAGCATGAAGATTTAGTCAGGAATGATTTAATAGCCGAAGCCATACGGTTGTGTGAATTGATTTGCAGAAGTCACGTTGTAAAACATTCCAAAAGCCACGCCATGTTAGCATTGATGTGCTTTACCGCCAGCAGAAACGATTCAAGATTAGACGCCGATGGGAATATTCTACTATTAAAAGACCAAGATAGGAAACGTTGGAATAAAGAACTTATAGAAAAAGGTATGCAACATTTAGATGCTGCATCTGAGGGCGATTCCATTAGCAAATATCATTTAGAAGCCGGTATTGCTTATGAGCACGTAATTGCAAATGAATATGCGAAAACGAATTGGGAAAGTATTTTGACTTGTTACAATTTACTGCAACAATATTACCCATCTCCCATTGTAGCATTAAATAGAGCCATTGTAATTGCTGAATTGCAGGGTGCTAACGAAGGTATAAAAGCAATTAACAACATACAAGATATCGATTCTCTAAAAAAATATTATTTATTACCAGCAACATTAGGCGAATTATACCTGCAAATAAAACAACCCAAAAAAGCAGCAGCATATTTCATGGAAGCTATTACACTTACACAATCAAGTACAGAGAAAAAGCTATTACAGCAAAAGTTGGATAAAACTAAAAATGAACGCATGAATCTATAACCGCAATAATTCCTTAATTTCAAACTACAAAACATCATTTACCGTATAACTTTTTCATGCGCTACGACTTCAATTTTTACAGCTCTCTACTGCTTATTTTTTTTGTACATGGCTTGGTATATGCGGTTTTATTGGTTAGAAAAGGAATGATTAATGAAAATGTATCCGACAAATGGCTGGCCGTTTTTTTACTGCTTTGCAGTATTTATATAGCGCCTTGGATGCTGGGCTTTGCCGGCTGGTACGATAACCAGCCTTACCGAGATATTCTATTTTATACCCCCATGCAATTGTTGTATTTTATTGGTCCGGTTATTTTCTTTTATGTACAAAGTTTATTAAACCCCTCCTTCCGTTTTGGCAAAAAAGAATGGTTGCATTTGTTGCCCGGTATTTTATACTTATTGTTTTCTATAGTGATGTTTGTTACAGATAAATTGATATTAAAGAAATATTATTTTCTAGCAAATGGTGAAGACCCAGAGTTTGATTTTTGGTACCAGATGTCAGGCTTTTTTTCTATGCTCATCTATTTTTTTATTTCCTTGCGGTATTATAATCTTTACAAAAAGTTAATCCAGCAGGTAGTAAGCTATGCAGATGTTGTTTTGTTTAAATGGGTAAGGAATTTTTTATATGCTTTTTTAGTAATGCTCGTTTTGCGGCTGTTGTTTTATGCTTGTTCATATTTGGCTTTTTTTCAAAGTTTAAGATACATGGGTTCTTGGTGGGAGTATTTTAGTTTTGCTATTGTCTTTTATTATATTGCCATTACAGGGTATGCAAATTCTATAGAAACAAAAGTGCCTTTTAAATTAAACCTGTTAAACTATAAGCCTATACTTTTATTAAATGGAGGAACGAAAGGGGTAGACAATGATTTTATTGAAGATGCAGAAATAATAGAAATAACCAACGAGCAAGTTGAGAAAAAAGAAGATGAAGGCTTACTTGCCGAATGGAAACCAAAAATACTTTCGCTTTTAGTAGATGAAAAAATTTACGAAGATCCGGAACTCTCTTTGTCGCAAATGGCGAAACAATTAAAAACAAATCCAAGTATTATTTCTAAAACAATCAACCAAGGCTTTCAATTAAATTTTAATGATTTTATAAATAATTATCGCATAGAAGCGGTAAAAGAAAAGCTGAAAGCTGGGGAGCAAAAAACGCAAACCTTATTGGGCATTGCCTATGATTGTGGGTTTAATAGCAAGGCCACTTTTAATAGGGCTTTTAAAAAAGTAACGGGTACTAGCCCGAAGGAATGGTTGGAAGTAAGGGCGTAAAAATAATGCCACAGAAGCCACAGACGCACAGTTTGGTTTATATTAATTTGAGTGTATAGGATTGCCCTTTTAAAGAATGCTTTTATCTGTGTTTCTGTGCCAAAAACAATTTCGTGGATATGGCCACAGAAGCCACTGAGGCACAGTTTGGTTTATACTAATTTCAGTACTATGCTAGGATTTGCACTTTTAAAGAATGCTTTTATCTGTGTTTCTGTGTAATCTGTGGCAAGAAAATCTTTTTTAAAATTAAAATCATAGTAATGAAATATACAGAGCAAGAAGGAGAACTGATACAGTTTAGAAAAACCAAGATGATCTTGAAAACGCCCCCCAATGAAAATAATGGAGGATACTTACAACTGCTAATGACACACCCGCCGCACATAGGCCCGGGCTTACACATACATCCTACTGGCCCTGAAACATTTTTTGTAGTAGATGGCAGTTATACTTTTACATTAGGTGAAAATATTATTGAAACAACCAAGGGCGATTTTGTTTTTATACCCCAAAACATTCCACACAAATACAATGCTGGCGAAAATGGAGGACAACTATTCGTTACCACTCCCAAAGCAGTGGTTAATTATTTTAAAACCATATCTTATAAATTGTTAAATGGCGAAGAAGTAACTCCTGCATTTGAATACGAATGTGCTAAAGCCAACGGGCAAATATTTGTAGATAGTGAAGGCGGGTTTGGGCACAAGTGATGCATTTGAATTGCTATTTGGAATAATGAATCGCTTGTAGATTATGCTTTTCAATCTTATATTTCTGGTCTATTAGATACTTACTATAATCGATTTTGTTTGGAAGCCTTGTGATTCTTTAGGGATATGTCTACGCTTCTATAAAGGATGAATAATGGTATAACGCTGAAGTAAGCAATTTCTGCATTATTTCACTTTCAGAATAGTTTTTAGACTTTGAATATTTTAAATAATTAAGCCCAAAGGCCATCGGAAGCTAATGGAAAATGAGCTTTTTTATACAAATTAACTTCAAATTTCAAAATAGTGATTCAATAACCCAATTCAGTTATATTTGTATAGTAAAATTGAACTAATGATTGAAAAGATTTTTATAGAAAATTTTGGGGGGTTAAAAAAACTT
>JANMGS010000487.1:0-1899 GCA_031374745.1 Ferruginibacter sp.
CCCTCCACAAGCCCGGCTTTTAAATGAAAACTACTTACCAATAAATGGCTAAAACCCCATCCTCCATTATATCCTACATATCCACCAACATTTTGTTCATTAAATTTGGAATTGAAAACATTTCCATCATATTTATTTTTATAATCTGCAGCTGCTTTGTTAGTTCCGTAAATATTCCAATTAAAACCGTTTATATTACCTGCCACATTTCCGTATAAACTTCTTAGCCTGTTATTGCTTTGATAATTGCTTCCAATATTTGTTTTGATGGTATTCATTGCTACGGGTACATTGGTGATGATATTTATTACACCTGCCATGGCATCGCTTCCGTATACCAATGATGCAGGTCCTTTCAATATCTCTATTTTACTCACACTTGCTTCATCTATTTCTATACCATGTTCGTCACCCCATTGCTGGCCCTCCTGGCGCACCCCGTCGTTCATGGTAAGTACACGATTATAACCAAGCCCACGTATTACAGGTTTGGATATGGCTGGTCCAGTTGCCAATGATGATACTCCTGCTTTTCTGGTAATGGCATCAATAATATTGGTAGAAGTGGTTTGTTGTAATTCTTCTTTACGCAGTACCGAAACTTGAAACGGCACTTTCTTTAATTGTGATGCTCTAGATACACCTGTAACAATTACTGCATTGTTTTCTACTACCGATTCGCTTAATGAAAGATCTTTTTTGGTGTCTCCTTGTATTACTATTTGTTCGGCGAATGTATTATAGCCTACATGAGAAAATTCTACCAAATGTGTCCCTTCTGGTATATTACCAATAAAATATGCTCCATTTGCATCTGTACTTGCGCCAGACCTTGTATCCGAAATATATACGGATACGCCACTCAAAGGCTTTCCTGTAGCAGCATCTGTTACAATACCGGAAAAACTGCCTTTTAACAAGTTGGGTGTATTATCTGCAAATGCAAACAACGAAATGAATAAGAAAGCCAGCAAGATAATCTTTTGCATAATTTAATATTTGAAACAATGTTGCAAATATATAAAAATGAAACAATGTTGCAAATGTTTTTTTGATGAATGGTAATTCTATAAAATTTCAGCTCGTTTTTTAAACCATGGTAATTATAATATGTCGGATAAATAATTGCATAGTATATATTTTCAGCGTAAATTTAATTATGACAAACAAAGCGATTTTTTTATCAATTTTTGCAGCCGCAAGTTTTATTGTTGGATGTAAAAAGACAGAAACGGCAGCAGTAATTCCTGTACCTCCTGTTGTTGATCCTTGTGTTGGTGTTACCATTACACCAGTTGCAGATAAAGGTTTTACGATTACTGGTCAGTCACTTGGTACGATTACGGTTACATCACCCATTGGTTCAGGTTTTACTTATAGTATCACTGGCAGTGCTTCTCAGGGCTCTACCAATTTTTTTAATTTGCCAGCTGGTACTTATACTGTTACTGCAAAAAATGCCAATAATTGTTCTGGTACTACAACTGTAACCATTAATGGTTATGGGCCAAAATTTTATGAAGTACGAAAAATTGTGAATGGTTATTGCGGCCCCTGCCATTTAAGTGGTGCAATAAACGGCGGACAAAATTTTGATACAGATAATTCAGTTGTTGCTGCGTGGGCTAGAATAAAAGCCAGGGCTGTGGATGGACTGCCTTCTTTTATGCCACAAAACGGACAGCTAACAGCCTTGGATAAACAAAAAATTGTTGATTGGGTAAATGCAGGACATTTGACTACAAATTAGGTAAAATCGTTTTTGTGTAATTTTTATTTAATTAAACCAAGTGTTTTTAATCTAGAAAAAATAGCACCCTTCGTTCTTCTAAATTGTTTGGCAATATCGGCAATTGGTTTACTACTGCTAAATGATGTTTTCAGTAGCGAGTCGTCTTC
>JANMGS010000065.1:0-2191 GCA_031374745.1 Ferruginibacter sp.
TCTATAACTATTTGATTTGTAATAGGAACGATTCTCCTTTTGTTGTTTTTTCCACTTTCAACAATCAATCTATTTTCTTGTAAATCAATGTCTTTTTTATTGAGTTTTACCAATTCTCCAACTCGTAAACCACAACCATACGCAATATTTAAAATCGCTTTTTCTTGTTCGTTTGATGCTTTGTATAATTCTTGGATTTCGTTTTGAGTAAAAATAATTCTCTCAACTTTTTCAGTAGGATTTTTGAACTTTAAATGTGATGCCGGACTGCTTTTTATTTTGCCTAAATCTAAAAGATAACCCAAATATTGTTGCAAGTTTCGCATATGATCGTATATGCTTTTTTGCTTGATATTTTCTCCGGTTCTTGTGCTTTTTCTTTGTAGTAAATAATCGTAATATTTGGCAACTTCAACCGTTGTAACTTCTTGTAATTGATTAATTTGTAGTATTTCTAACCAACTAAAAAACTCCTTTAAATATAAATATCGTGCTTGTGTGGTTTCGGGATTTAGCCCTAAAATATCTAAGTGATTTTTGTAATTTATGGCTTCTTCTTGGTAGGTTTTATTGTAAACTTTGTGTCTGCTTGGTCTTCCCATCTTATGACCTTTTTAGTTGTATGATGCTTTTTGCTTACTCAATATTTTGGGTTTAGGGTCGCTAGATAGTTTTTACTTCAAAAAAGCATATTTTGCTATACTTCCCGAAGTTTTCTAGTGAACCACTAGCGACCCACAGCGACCCACATTATTTATTGCCTTGTCGTAGCTTGTGTATTTGTTCCATTAAAAAGTCTTTTATTTCGGCTCTTAATTTTTGGTAATTATCCCAATAATCAACTACATATTTTATTCCTTTATTGGCAAAACCTCCTTTGTATTTGATGTATTCCAACTCCAGTAAACTATTGATAAATCGTTGTAATTGAGTTTTGCTGATGTTCATTTCTTGGCGGATTTCTCTTTGTGTAAACTCGGTATCTTTGGCTTTGGTGTATTTCTTCAACCTTTCAAAAAACTGTCTCAAACTTCCATCTAATTCATCAACTTTTAAAACTATACTCTCGAATAATATTTCTGTAGCTTGTTCAATATCTTCTATCGTTGTGATGAGTTTCCCGTCTGCTGTTTGTTCTCTTTGATACTGATTTAAAAACGTAACTTGTTTAATTACTGCTTGATACATTTCGTTTAGTCTTCGTATTTTATGTGCTTTTTCGGGTAATTGTAATTTGGTCGCAAACGGATTTATAACCTCATAATGTTTTAAACTTCTTACGATTTGTTGGATAAATGCAACGGCTTTTTCACGTTCTTTTGGGTCAATTTCTCCCGCACTTCTTTGGTTTTGATGGTCGATTATTCTTTTGGTTTGTTCTTTGCTTTCATCAACTGCTATTAAAAATGAACGGCTCATATTATCTTCATAGGTTTCGCCTTTTGTTGTGGCTGATAAACTGGAGAACTGTCCTTTTACTTCTTTTCTAGCGGATTTATTATTTCCTTTTTTGTCTTTTATTGATACTGAACTACTCAAAAATTGATTGCTGATTAATTCTCTCAAAGCATACAAAGCCTCTTCTTTTAATCCGTCTAAATCTTCAATAATAATTATTTTTCTAAACAGATCAAACTCGCCCCAATTGTACAAACTGCTTTCTGTGATCCTGGTAAATCTTAAAACGTCTTCTTGTGGCATTAAATCGGCTATTCTGCTAATTATTAAAGTCTTGCCACTTCCCGAACTCCCTTGTATAATGGCGTGAATAGGGCTTTTATTCATATAACTAATGATGATTAAAAACAATAACAACCTACTGTTTTCTTCGCCAACTATTCCCGATTTGCCGATTAATTCATTCAATCTTTTTAGTAAATCTTTGCCTTTTAAAAATTCTATGGCTGTTGATGGTTTTTCGTTTGTTGGATTTTTCTTGTTGGCTATTTTTTCTCTGATATTTTCGCCTTCAGCTATTTCTTTTACTCCGTCTAAATCTTCAATAATTATAGGCTCTTTCAAAATATTTCCTATTGGTTCTTCAGATAAAAATAAAAAGGATTTCCGTTGTGCTAAAAGTTCGGTTACGATTTCAGGTTCGTGCAATTGCAAAGTTTCGTTGATGTCTTTGTTTGGGAGTTTTAGAGCGGTTATTTTTAAGTTTTTGTATTCATTCATAAATAGCGCACCG
>JANMGS010000068.1:0-3232 GCA_031374745.1 Ferruginibacter sp.
AATGGACTCTGTGGCTATTGACAAAAGAGGTTATACTCCCATAAAACAACAATTATTAGATATAGATGCTATAAAAGACATGCAAGGTTTAGAAAAACAAATTGCACATTTAAGAGTATCTGGGTCTGGCGCAGCATTGTATGGTTTTTTTGTAGGGCAAGATAGAAAGAATATCGAGGTAATGATTCCACAATTTGGCCAAGGGGGTACAACATTACCAGATAGAGATTACTATTTAAAACAAGATGGACGTAATCCGGAAATACAGACAGCCTATAAAAACTATATTGTAACGCTATTTAAACTTACTGGGGTAGATGCAGAAATAGCAACTAAGAATGCTCAAACTATTTATCAAATAGAAAAGCAACTTGCTCGTGCACAAATGAGTAGGGTGGAAATGAGGGATGCTTATAAAACCTATAACAAATTTGAAGTAGGTGATTTTAGTAAGATGACTCCTGGGCTCAATTGGAAAAATATTCTTACAGATCTTAAAGTAAAAAAAGAAGATTCAATACTGGTAAATAACCCCTCTTTTTTTAAAGAAATGGCTGCTATGTTGAAATCAATTCCTTTACAAGATTGGAAAATTTATTTGCAATGTAATATCATTAAATCTGCAGCACCTTATTTGAGTAAATCTTTTGTAGATGCTAATTTTTCGTTTAACCAAATTCTAACAGGGCAAAAAATTCAAAAGCCATTATGGGAAAGAATGTCTACCCTTACAGACGGATCCATTGGGGAATTATTGGGACAACTTTTCGTTAAAGAATATTTTAAGCCTGAAGCAAAAGCAAGGATGAAAGAACTGGTTACCAATCTTAGAAAGGCATTTGCAGTTCGTATAAAAAACCTAGATTGGATGAGCCCTGCTACCAAAGAAAAAGCATTGGCCAAACTAGCTGCCTTTAGACCAAAAATTGGTTACCCAGATAAATGGAAAGATTATAAAGGCCTTGTAATAAATAAAAATACATTTTTTGAAAATATAAAAAATGTAGGTGAATGGAATTATAATTTTATGATAAACCAATTGGGCAAACCCGTAGATAGAGAGCGTTGGGGAATGACGCCGCCAACGGTGAATGCTTACTATAGTGCTACATTAAACGAAATTGTTTTTCCTGCAGGGATTTTACAAATGCCTTTCTTTGATGCCAAAGCAGATGATGCTTTAAACTATGGCGGTATTGGAGCAGTGATAGGACATGAGATGTCACACGGGTTTGATGACAACGGAAGTAAGTACGATGCTGATGGTACATTAAGAAACTGGTGGACCGAGGAAGACCGTACTAAGTTTGATGCCAAAACAAAAACGCTTGTAAAACAATTTGACGATTACACGATATTAGATAGTATTCATGTAAATGGCAAACTTACTTTGGGTGAAAACATTGGTGATTTGGGTGGATTAAATGTAGCATATGAAGCATTTAAAATGACTCCTCAAGCAAAGGATAATAAACTGATAGATGGCTTTACTGCTGACCAACGTTTCTTTTTAGCTTGGGCACAAGTATGGAGGGGAAATATTTTACCTGAGGCTGCTACGCAACAAATTATTACTGATACGCACTCACCAGGCCAGTATAGAACCATTGGTGCACCAGTAAACATGGATGCTTGGTACAAAGCTTTTGATGTAAAAGAAGGAGATAAATTATATAAGAAACCTGAGGATAGGATTAGAATATGGTAAATAGATTTAGATGAAATTAAAAAAGCTGCTACGTAAAATTGTAGTAGCTTTTTTTATTTTTTAATATTTTTTTTAAACAAATAGGCAATTACACTATTTTTAATTGTAAAATAGTCCAATATGTGTCAGACAGCTTTCTCGAAGAATATCTAAATTAAAGGCACTGCTTAGGTGTCAGACACATGTATGTATTGGACTAAATTTTATCCACTGATGGTATTACACAAACTATACCTACAAAAACTTTACTCAAACAAAAACATAGTTTTGGTTTGTCTACTTTTAGGTAGTCAATACTGTATCATTTTGGTGCCTGGTTAAATATTGCATAACCTTATGCTCTAGCCAATGATGAAAAGGTAATAAAAATGCAATGATAACAATCTTTACAATCAATATTGGCAATGGCTCTCCATGGGTAACTGCGTGCAACTGGTGATCTATCAACAAAATAATAAACTCAAATAATAATATAAAAGATATAAAGCCAAGTGCCTTTATAAACCAAGGTTTTACTTTGAACTTGCCGAGGGCTGCTAGTAAAATAAATAATGCAAAAATAAAACCAGTGATGCCCATATACTGCAAATTGTTTCTGTTGCGTACTTTTTCTTCGTAGGCTATTTTTTCTCTTTCGGCTCTTTTATTTTCAATATCTATTTCTACAGTTAACAAATCATTTGCTTTTTGCTGTTTATCAAGGCTATCTTTTATTGTAAAGAGTAATAGTTTATTGGCTACCTCTTTTTGCTTGTCGCCTGCTTTTATATAAAGTGAATCCAATTCTTTGTATATTTCTTTTTCGCCTGTTAGGCTCTGCATTTGCTTTGCTAATGGTATATTGAGTTCTAAATAGTTGGCAGCTTCTTTGTACTTTTTATTTTTTTCCAAAAAAATGGCATAAGAACTATTTAAATTAATTATGCTATTAATATCATTGGGGCTAATTACTTTTTTTGCCAAATTAAGGTAATACAACGCACTATCCATCTTACCTTCAAAAGTAAAAATTATCCCTTTTATTCTATCATACTCAGATAGCATGTTGTACTTTTTATAACTATCTAAAATCGCTGGGTTTTTCTTAAAAAAGTCAGATAAATTTTTCTCGTCTTCATAATACACTATTTGCAATTCTGAACTCAAAGCGAATTGTTTAAATGTTTCATTTGCACCTACTCTTTTATTTAAGATTTTTAAATACTCTTTAGCAATATCAAAATCTTTATTTTTTGCGTAAAGTGCAATGATGTTTGCATAATTATACACTTCGTTATTACTATCTTTTATTGCTTTGGCTTGGTCTATTGCTTTTACATAATAATCCTTCGCTTTTTCTGTTTGATTTATTTTAGCATAAAAAGATGCTATACGTTCGTATAAACTTACTTTAAGTTTATTGTCTTTTACAATTTCTGCCAAGTTCAATGCAAGCATAAATTTTTTAAAAGCGGCTAAGTTTTCATCTTTTGCAAGTAAGCTATTGGCATAACTAATTTGTACAGAAATTTTCAAAGAATCGTT
>JANMGS010000075.1:0-6754 GCA_031374745.1 Ferruginibacter sp.
CAAACTTCTTTTTGCACCAAATAGCGGATAGTCGTTGATTTTTTTAATATATGACAGTTAATATCCATTAACATTTAAGCCGCCTCCTTTAAAAAAGTAGAACTAAATATTCATTCTGCCTAACTTCGCAGTAAGCGTATCAAAAAATAAACATGCCTTTTCACAAAATAATAAACGACCCCGTTTACGGTTTTATTACAATTGATGACGAATTGGTTTTTAGTATCATCGCCCATCCATATTACCAAAGGCTACGCAGAATACAACAAATGGCCATGGCACACTTGGTATATCCAGGGGCAGTACATACGAGGTTGCATCACTCCCTTGGCGCATATCATTTAATGTGCATTGCCTTACAAGAACTTACCAGAAAAGGGATAGAAATTACAACACAAGAGCAACAAGCAGCCAAAATTGCCATACTCTTGCACGATGTAGGGCATGGTCCATATTCGCATGCGCTAGAGCAAGTACTCGCTGAAGGTGTGCACCACGAAAAAATATCTGTACTTATTATTGAAGAACTCAATAAAAAATTTGAAGGTAAACTTCAAATGGCGTTGGAAATCTTTAATGGAAGCTACCATAAAAAATTCTTGCACCAATTGGTGAGTGGGCAATTGGATGTAGATCGGATGGATTACCTTACAAGAGATAGTTTTTTTAGCGGGGTTATAGAGGGCTATGTAGCGTATGATAGAATTCTAAAAATGATAACTGTGCACGAGGGGGAGCTAATGGTAGAAGAAAAAGGCATTTATTCTATCGAAAAATTTCTGATAGCTCGTAGGCTAATGTATAGGCAGGTTTATTTACATAAAACGGTACTAAGTGCGGAGCAAATGCTTCAAAGAATTATAAAGCGAGCGAAGCATGTGTCTGCAATATGCCAAGAACCACTCAACAGTTTTATTAATAAACCCATGGAAAATGTAACATTAGACCAATTTTGTTGTCTAGATGATGCAGATGTGATGATGGCAATAAAAACTTGGTGCAGCCATTCCGATAAAATATTGTCTATGTTATGCAAAGGCGTGTTGGATAGGAAGTTGCTAAAGGTAAATTACGTTTCGGCTGCTGTAGATGAAAATTTATTGAGTCAAAAAAGAGCGGAGGTAGCAGAAAAATTGGGCATAAGCAATGAAGAGGCAGCTTGGCTTGTTTTTGCGGGAGAAGCTACTAGTAGCACCTATGATTTTGATAACACACCCATTAAAATTATTTTTAAAGATGGAGCAATAAAAAACATTTCGCAGGTAGATGATGCACTTATAAATGAAAGCTTGAGAGGTAACATTAAAAAATATTACATTTGTTATCCAAGGCTTTAACTAAACTCAATTTTAGCAAATGCAATTTAGCGCAGCACAAATAGCTCAAATAATTGGAGGACAAGTAGAAGGCGATGCCGAAATGGTTGTTTCTTCATTTGGTAAAATTGAAGAAGCCGTTGGTGGGCAGCTCGCATTTTTGGCAAATCCTAAATACGAAGAGTTTCTATACAGTACCAAGGCCGATATTATAATCATTAACGAAGCACAGGTTTTAAAAGAGCCTTTAAAAGCAACACTCATAAGGGTTCCGGATGCATACAGCGCTTTTGCATTGCTTTTGCGCCAATATGAAAGAATACAAGCGCAGCAAATGGTAGGTATACAAGAACCTGTGTATATTCATGCAACCGTAAAAAAAGGCGAAAATATTTTCATAGGGGCATTTGCCTATTTAGGCGAAAATGTAATTGTTGGAGATGAAGTAAAAATTTATCCCAATGCATACATAGGTAATAATGTACAAATAGGAAGAGGAACAGTAATTCACCCCGGTGTAAAAATTTACCATGATTGTATTATTGGACAAAAAGTAGTTATACACGCAGGAACAGTAATTGGTGGAGATGGTTTTGGCTATGCACCACAAGCAGATGGAAGCTTTAAGAAAGTGCCGCAAATGGGCAATGTAATTATAGAAGATTATGTAGAGATTGGTAGCAATACGACAATAGATAGGGCCACCATTGGCAGCACTATCATAAAAGAGGGTGCAAAATTGGATAATCTTTTGCAAATAGCCCACAATGTAGAAGTAGGAAATAATACCGTAATAGCTGCACAAAGTGGCGTGAGTGGTAGCACTAAAATTGGAAACAATGTTATGATTGGTGGGCAAGTGGGCATTGTTGGTCATTTAACCATTGCCGATGGTAGCAAGATCAATGCACAAAGTGGCGTAAGCAAATCTATGAAAACCCCCAACCAAGCAGTTACAGGCTCACCAGCGTATGATTATACTGCAGCATTGCGCAGCCAGGCGCTCATGCGAAAATTGCCTGAGTTAGAAAAAAGGGTAAAGGAATTGGAAGAAATATTGAAGAAAATGAATGTGGCTAATGACTGATTGTTTCATTAACATATTGTACTCGCTTATCGAAATTAACCCTCCAGTTTTTGCCAAATTTTCTTGATAGCAATTTATTGAGTTTCTCGTTTTCATTCCTAATGCTGTCACGCAATTGATTAGAAACAACACACCCACCAAAACTTGCAAATTGAAATCCATATAGTTTTGCTACAATATTTTCATTTGTATGATTATCAGGTAGGCCGGTAATCAACCAAGTAAGATCATTCTTTTTCTTTGCCTCAATAATTTTATTCTCTTTTGCCGTACAAGAGGCTAAAAAGAGAATAAAAGATAAGGTTATTGTCTTCATAATTTGGTTTTAGATTGGATGTATTTTTTATGAAATTGCATAGATATTGTTTTATAAATCTTTAACAATATCCTCACTAATTATTTTAACAATGACCATTTAAGCATCGTTTTCCTCCCTTTTTTAAAATATCTTTGCCACAAACGGAAATAGATAGGCATGGATATAACATTTAATGAAAACAAGCAACACACACTAGCAAGTGCCGTAACAATTTCTGGTACAGGGTTGCATACAGGCGTGTTGGCAGAGATGACATTGACACCAGCAGCGGTAAATTCCGGATTTTATTTTAAACGCACAGATTTGGAAGGGTCTGATCCTATAAAAGCTGATTGCGACCTGGTAACGGATACAAGCCGAGGCACTACCCTAGAAAAGGGAGAAGTAAAAATATCTACAATTGAGCATGTGTTGGCAGCATTGGTAGGTAAAGGAATAGACAATTGTTTGATAGAAGTAAGCGGTCCCGAAATTCCTATTATGGATGGCAGTAGCATGCCTTTTACAGAAATGATAACCCAAGCAGGCGTACAAGAGCAAGAGGCCGAAAAGATCTGGTATAGCTTAGACGAGCCTATTTCATTTTATGACGAAGTAAAAAATGCAGAGTTTACCGCAGTACCCGCAAATGAATATAGGGTAACTGCTTTAATAGATTTTAATTCGCCTGTACTTGGCACCCAACATGCAGACTTAAAACACATCAATGAGTTTAATAAAGAAATAGCGCCATGCCGTACTTTTTGTTTTTTGCATGAGCTAGAAGCTTTACTAGAGCACAATCTTGTAAAAGGTGGCGATATAAACAATGCAATTGTAGTGGTAGATAAACCCATCACTCCAGAGGAAATGGCTAGGCTAGCAAAAGCTTTTGGAAGAGAGAATATAGATGTTGTAAAAGAAGGATACCTCAATAATTTAGAACTTAGGTTTAACAATGAACCAGCCCGCCATAAATTATTAGATGTTATTGGAGACCTGGCCTTGAGTGGATATCCAATGAAAGCCCATATAATGGCAAATAGGCCAGGGCATAGCAGTAATGTGGCTTTGGCAAAAATATTGAAGCAACATTTTAAGAAAGCTAGTAAGCAAGTAAGTGTTCCACAGTATAATCCATCGCTCGCCCCTCTTCTTTCTTTGGAACAAATAGAGAAAATATTGCCACATCGGTTTCCATTTTTATTTGTAGATAAAATAATAAGTTTAAGCGAAAAGGAAGTGGTTGGAATAAAAAATGTTACATTCAATGAATTCTTCTTCCAAGGACACTTTCCAGGTAATCCTGTAATGCCAGGCGTAATACAAGTAGAAGCACTAGCACAAACAGGCGGAATACTTTGCATAAAATCCATGCCAGAAGGGCAATACGATACTTATTTTTTGAAAGTAGATAATTGTAAGTTTAAAGTAAAAGTGGTACCAGGCGATACGATGATCCTTAAAATGGAATTGATGGAACCGATACGCAGAGGAATCTGTATAATGAAAGGCAGCGTTTATGTAGGAAATAAACTTTGTACAGAAGGAGAATTTACAGCCCAGATAGTGAAACGGAGTTAATAAATTTTGCAAATGGGCAGATGTGCAAATTTGCAAATGCAGAACTTTATCATCTATCTGTTTTTATATTTTTTACATTTGCATATTTTTAAATTTGCATATTTTCACATTGATATGATACACCCACATACTTACATACACCCAAATGCAAAGCTAGCTACGAATGTAAAAGTAGATCCATTTAGTGTAATTCATCCCAACGTAGAAATTGGCGAAGGCACTTGGATTGGAAGTAATGTAACTATTATGGATGGTGCAAGGATTGGAAGCAATTGTCGCATTTTTCCTGGAGCAGTTATTTCTGCCATACCACAAGATCTGAAATACAGTGGAGAAGATACAACGGTAGAAATAGGAAATAATACAACAATCCGTGAATTTGTTACCATCAACAGAGGTAGCAAAGCCACTTGGACAACAAAGGTTGGGAACAACTGTTTGATAATGGCTTATTGCCATGTAGCGCATGATTGTATAATAGGAGATAATTGTATAATGAGTAACAATACCCAATTGGCTGGGCATGTAGAGCTAGGCGATTATTCTATTTTAGGCGGAATGTGTGCAGTACACCAGTTTGTAAAAGTGGGGCAGCATGTTATCATTAGTGGTGGTTCGTTGATACGCAAAGATGTGCCACCATTTATTAAAGCTGGGCATGAGCCAATAAGCTATGCAGGGGTAAATTCGGTAGGTTTAAAAAGAAGGGGGTTTACGTTGGAAAGCATAAATGAGATTCTTAATATTTACAGAATTATTTACAACAAAGGATTGAACACCACACAAGCCTTAAATTATATTGAGGAAGAAGTGCCTGCTACAAACGAAAGAGATGAAATAGTTGCCTTTATACGTGATAGCGGCAGAGGCATTATAAAACGCCATGTAAAAGGAGGTGGATCCGACGATTAATTTTGAATATAATATTAAGCAATACGGGTAAACGATTTAACAGAGAATGGATTTTTAGAAAATTCAATTATACGTTTGTGCAAGGAAACTCTTATGCATTAACAGGAGCCAATGGTTCTGGAAAGTCTACCCTATTGCAAATAATTGCAGGAGCCACTATGCACAGCGAAGGAGAAATCAATTGGCAGTTTGCAGAAGGCAATTTGAAAATACCCACAGAGAAAGCATATGAAAACATTTCTATTGCTGCCCCCTACTTAGATTTGATAGAAGAAATGAGTGCCAATGAATTTTTACATTTTCATGCAGCTTTTAAACCGCTTAATACAAAATCTTTTTCCGAAATCCTTGCAGCGGTAGGATTGGGAAATGCAGCAGACAAACAAATTCGTTATTTTAGTAGTGGAATGAAACAAAGGTTAAAACTTGCACTAGCATTTTTTAGTAATACATCGGTCTTATTGTTAGATGAACCTACCACTAATTTGGATGAGGACGGAATGGCAATCTATAAATATTTATGGAAGAATTATACCAATAACAGGCTGGTTATTGTAAGTAGCAACGATAAAGAAGAGTATGAAAATTGTAAAGAAGTAATTTCCTTAGGAGATTATAAATGAAATAATAAGTATACAATTGAAAGTTTGTTTATAGGCTATTCTTGTAGTTACTACATAGTTATTGTTACAAACAAGCTGTTGTAAATACTTTTTAGGAAATAATTTCGTTTACGTTAAAAAAGGAACATATGAAATATCTTACTATAGTTGTTCTATTGTCTTTGGCTCTATTAGCTTGCAAAAAGCCAGTTGTAGAAAGCATTGTTACAAATAACAGCAGAGATTCTTTAACCTATCAACCCAGTGTGGTTGGCTCTAGGTGGACCTACACCAGAACAGCTCTTGGGGTAAATACCAATTATAATTTTATTAGACTAGCAACAGATACTTCTATTAATGGAGATGTATTTAATATGTTTAACAGCGATATAGATGGTACACAATATATCCGAAAAGGCAATGGTAAATATTATTCCATATTAACTGCTTCTACAAATAAGCCTGCCTTATTGGTTTTAGATACTGCAAAAAATATTAATGAAAGCTGGGTTGGTGGAGTAAATGGTAGCGATACATATACCTATACCATGAAACAAAAAATACCTGTTTATGTATTAGACGGCTTCACATTTAAAAATGTGCTTGTTGTTCATGCAGAAAGAACAACCACCTCGGGTACATCTACCCTATCTGCCGATACCTACTATGCACAAGGTATTGGACAAGTAAAAACAGAAGGCGTTGTAAGTGGCATACCTGGCACTATAAAATTGATAAGCGTAGATTTGAAATAGTATTACATTTTTATAAAGCGTACAGTAGCAAATGGCGCAATCGTTGCATTCCCATTCGCAATTACACTTGCATTTGATGGCGTCATCAAACTGATTGGCTGTTGCGGTACAGTGGCAGGATTTGCATATCCAAATACATCCCCCTCTTCAGTACCTGCATCGTAACCATAAATAGGTAAGGTTATGTCTGTAATCCATTT
>JANMGS010000076.1:0-5339 GCA_031374745.1 Ferruginibacter sp.
TGAAAAGGCGGAAGACTTTTCGAAATCTAAATTGTCTACATACAAGATAATGACCGATTATTATTTTGGGTTTATTCCTCGAATAGATGCGTTACTCTTTCCTTTAAAAGTTGTTTTTCCTTTTACTAAAAATTCTTGTGCACACAAATTCTTAATAAGTTTATTTTGCTCTTTAGCGGGCAAATCAGCCCATCTAATTCCTTCTTTTACGTCACTTTGTAGCAATAGATATTCCCATAATCTACTTGGCAAAGCAAAAGGGTTTTTGTTTTGAATTTTAGTTGTTGCCATATCGAATCTTAGCAACTGCATTTTACCTTTTAAAGTAATTTCGTTGTATGCTGGCAACCAATTAATAATTGCGGTAAAATTGTAATTACTTTTCGCTAATAAGATTGCTGCATATGCAGAAGTTTTCAAAACAGCCGGTCCGCTCATTCCCCAATGGGTAATTAAAATTGGTCCGCTTTGTTGTATTTTTTCTCCTGCAATTTTTACAACAGCATTTTCTACAGAAAGTCCCATCAGTTTTGTAATGGCATTGCCCGGCATATTAAAGGTAAATAATGAGGGTACCGGTTCCTCTATACTATGCCCAAGTTTTATCAACCAATCACTTTGCGATAATTTTTGTGCTCCACCTGCTGCTATACATACACTATCTGCCCCTATTTTTTTATCGGAAGATGTTGTGAGTACCCATTGCTCATTTTCTTTTGCAAGGGCTTTTACATCGGTATTCATTTCTATCTGCACATTATATTTGCTGGCTTCTGTAAGCAAACAATCAATAATGGTTTGTGAATTATTTGTAATGGGAAACATTCTTCCATCAGCTTCTGTTTTTAATTCTACCCCTCTTTCCTTAAACCAAGCAATGGTATCTGTTGTAAAAAAATGATGAAATGCTTTTTTTAGAAATTTTTCTCCTCGAGGATATTTCTTTATCATGTCTGCCATGCTAAAACAGGCGTGTGTTACATTGCATCTACCCCCACCACTTACTTTTACTTTGCTTAAGAGCTTTCCCGTTTTTTCAAGAATAGTAACTTGTAAATTTGGATACATTCGGGCAGCATTTACAGCACAAAAAAAACCTGCTGCACCTCCACCTATTACAACAAGTTTTTTATTATTCATTCCGGTTTTAAATTAATAAATTGCCTATTAAATATAATACAAACAACAAACAACAAACAACAAATAACAAATAACTCAATAACTCCAACTCAAATTAATATTAGCTTTCTCCGCAGTTTCTATTTCTTCGAAAGAACTTAAGATGTCTGGTCCCGTTTTGGTAATATGTACATCATGTTCAAAATGTGCAGAGGGTTTTCCATCTTTAGTAAGTACTGTCCATCCATCTTCTAAGTGCAGCACTTCTTTAACACCCATATTTATCATTGGCTCAATAGCCAGTACCATTCCTTCTTTTAATTTTTCTTTACTACCTCTCTTCCCATAATTAGGCACTTGAGGATCTTCATGCAATTTTCTACCTAGCCCGTGTCCAACCAAATCTCTCACAACACCGTAACCATATTTTTTTTCGGTATGCTCTTGAATAGCAAAAGCAATGTCGCCAATTCTATTACCTTGCCTAGCTTTATCTATTCCACAATACAATGATTCTTTTGTAACACGAAGCAGTTGTTTTACTTCGTCTGGTATTTCTCCAACTGCATAAGTATATGCACTATCTCCGTGAAATCCATTTTTATAAATACCAATATCGAGAGAAATAATATCCCCATCTTTTAATGCAGTATTTGAAGGAAAACCATGCACTACGGCGGCATTCATAGATATACAAGTTGCATAAGGAAATCCTCCATAATTTAAAAAAGAAGGAATACCACCGTTATCTCTAATAAACGTTTCTACGATATTGTTTACTTCCATAGTGGTCATTCCAGGCCTCAATTCTGCAGCTACAACAGCATGTGCCTTACCTACTAATAAGCAACTATGCCTCATTATTTCAACTTCATCCTTGGTCTTATAATGTATCATCGTAAAATATAAATTAAAACAAACCCTGACGATTTTTGCGTCAGGGTTTTATAAGAATATTAAATAAGTATTTATTATTACATTCCTGATGTAACAGCTTGTCGTCCTTGTACCCTTCCACTGGTCATAAGCCCATCATATTGGCGCATCAAAAGCTGCGTTTCTATTTGTTGCAAAGTATCTAACACAACACCAACCATAATTAATAGAGATGTACCTCCAAAGAATGTTGCAAAGTTTTGTTGCATCTTAAATACCAATTGGAAAAGGCCTGGTAAAATACCAACCAGCGCCAATAAAATAGCACCTGGCAATGTAATTCTATCCATTATGGTTCCAATATAATCGGCAGTTGGTTGCCCTGGCTTTACACCTGGAATAAAACCATTGTTTCTTTTCAATTCATCGGCCATTTGCTTTGGATTGAAAATAAGTGCAGTATATAAGAAAGTAAATGCAATTACAGCTACTGTATAAATAAGCATATACCAGATATTTGTATGGTCATTCAAAAATGCTTGTCCAGAAGCATTGCCTAAACCAACAACAAAACCTATAAAGAATAAAATTGCTTGTGCAAAAATAATAGGCATTACACCTGCTGCATTTACTTTTAATGGTAGAAAATTACGTGCTCCACCAAGTTGGCTGTTACCAACCATTTGTTTTGCATAATTCACTGGTACTTTTCTGGTACCTTGTACGAGCATAATTAATCCCATAATAATTGCTATCAGAAAAACGATTTCTATTAGCATCAACAATAGACCTCCAGCTCCCATTGTAATACGAGAGTTAAATTCTTCTCTTATTGCTTGGGGAAGGCGAGCAAGAATACCAACCATAATAATTATAGAAGTACCATTGCCTAATCCTTTGTCGGTAATTTTTTCGCCCAACCACATTACAAATAATGTACCTACCGTCAAGATTACAACTGTAGATATCCAAAAGAAGTTACCATAGGCAGGAATAAGCGCCTCTCCATTGCCTTGGCTTTTTAAGAATCCAATATATGCAGC
The DNA here is from genome assembly GCA_031374745.1 of Ferruginibacter sp. Lineage (GTDB taxonomy): Bacteria > Bacteroidota > Bacteroidia > Chitinophagales > Chitinophagaceae > Ferruginibacter. The sequence goes on from JANMGS010000076.1 coordinate 3,039, forward strand.
CGCTTGAAAAGCAGTTACACCTACTGTAAGGTAACGTGTCCACTGGTTAATTTTCTTTCTACCACTTTCCCCTTCTTTTTGAACTTTAGCCATTTGAGGAACCAAAATGGTAACCAATTGCATAAAGATAGAAGCAGAAATATAAGGCATTATCCCCAATGCAAAAATGGAAGCCTTGGAAAAAGCTCCACCTACGAACGCATCTAACAATCCTAGCATACCACCTTTTGAGGTGTTGCTAAGTGCTGCCAACTTATTGGGATCAATACCAGGTAATACTATAAATGAGCCAAGACGATAAACAAATAATAATCCGATTGTGAAAATTATTTTGTTGCGCAATTCCTCTATGCTCCAAATATTTTTAAGTGTTGTTATAAACTTCTTCACAGAATAAATTTCGTTTTTTTATGTTGCACTAAATGAAAAAAGACCCATCTTTTTAAATGGGTCGTACAAATATCGTAAAATTATTTCACTATTTCTACTGTTCCGCCTGCGGCTTCAATTGCAGCTTTAGCTTTTGCACTTACTGCATTTACTTTAAAAGTAAATTTACCTTTAATTTCTCCATTACCCAATAATTTTACATTATCAGTTTGGCTAATTAAACCATTAATATAAAGATTCGGTAGAGTAAACTCAGTTATGCCATATTTCTCAGCATAATGATCAATCTTACCAATGTTTAAAGCAACATACTCTACACGATTGATATTTTTGAAACCACGCTTTGGAACACGACGTTGGATAGGCATTTGACCTCCTTCGAAACCAGGTTTGCTTTTGTAACCAGCACGACTTTGGCCACCTTTATTACCTTTTGTAGATGTACCACCTTTACCACTAGCTTCTCCACGACCAATTCTGATGGCTTTGTGTGTAGCACCTTTTGCAGGTTTTAATGTATGTAAATTCATATTGCTTTTATTTTAGACTTACGCCTCGAAAGCATTCGGGGCTCGCTTTAAAAAAATATGCAAATGTGCAAATATTGCAAATGTGCAAAGTTGTGTATTAATTGGCATGATTGCAAATTTGCAATGTTTGCCTATTTATTTATGCTTCTACCACTTTTACCAGATGACTTACTTTCGCAATCATACCAATTATTTGAGGAGTAGCTTCTTTTTCTACTGTGCTATGCATTTTTTTTAACCCTAGTGCTTGCATAGTTCTTTTCTGGCGCTCAGATCTATCAATCACACTTTTTACTTGAGTTACTTTTACTTTTTTCATCACTTTTATTTTTTTCTAATATCTTATATCTAGATACTTGATACCAATGTTATCCATTAAAAACTTTCTTCAAAGAAATATTACGAGTTCTTGCAACTTGGATCGGCTCACGCAAAGTAGCTAATGCTTTTACAGTTGCTTTTACCACATTTTGCGGATTCGCAGAACCGAGGTTTTTAGCTAGTACGTCAGTAATACCAACAGCTTCTAACACTGCACGCATACTACCTCCTGCTATAACACCCGTACCATGAGCGGCTGGCTTTATAAGCACTTTTGCAGCACCTTCTTTACTAAGTTGCTCATGAGGAATTGTACCATGCATTACAGGAACTTTAATCAAGTTCTTTTTTGCATCTTCAATTCCTTTTGTGATAGCTTCTTGTACTTCTTTAGCTTTACCTAATCCACAACCTACAACACCTGCACCATTTCCCACAACTACCAAAGCCGAAAAACTGAATGCACGTCCACCTTTCGTTGTTTTTACAACACGGTTTATAGATACAACCTTTTCTTTTAGTTCAAGATCGCCTGCTTTCATTTTATTTGCAATTACGTTTGACATTATTTCGATTTACTATTTTTAAAAATTCGATTTGTGGAATTAGAATTTCAATCCACCTTCTCTTGCACCTTCTGCAACTGCTTTTACACGACCATGGTAAATATAACCACTACGATCAAAAACAACTTTTTCTATTCCAAGTTCAACAGCTTTTCTAGCTATAGATTCTCCAACCATTTTACTTTTATCTATCTTAGGTGCTTTTTGGGCACTGATATCTTTTTGTCTTGACGAAGCTCCAGCAATGGTAGTACCTGTTGCATCATCAATCAATTGTGCATAGATGTCACTGTTACTTCTATAAACAGTAAGGCGTGGAGTTGAAGCAGTACCATTCACCTTTTTACGGATGCGATAGCGGATCTTTTGTCTTGCCTGTGATTTATTGTTCATTTTATATTATTTTATTTTCTCCGATACTGCCGGAAAATTAATTAGTTAATTTGCTATTCAGCTAATTTGCTAACTAAGTACTTCAATCGCTAGCTCTAATT
>JANMGS010000090.1:0-10155 GCA_031374745.1 Ferruginibacter sp.
TTGCTTTTTACTGTACACCAAATCCCTTATTTCAAAAGATTCATCCACAATAACTTTTTCCTCTACTTCAATATTGAGGTACAATACTTTTTCAAAAACAGGCGAAACATAAATGGCTACCGATTTTTTATGCGTAGTAAAATCCAGGTTCTTGCAAATTTTTCCTAATCTTATCATTACTATTTTACCCATTTCATCGGGGTAATTCATCTTCAGTTCCTTCTCCACCTTATCGGTTGCTAGTTTTAGAGAGTGAATGATAGAAGCCTTAGCGCCCATTTTGGGTTCAAAAGGAAGGATGATAGACACGGCGGGTCGGTAATGAGTAGCTTCTATCAAAGCTCGTAATTCGGGTGTGAGAATAGTAGTCATAACCTTTTTTATAGGCAATAAAGCTACCTTTAAAACCTAAAAAAAATAATGACAAGTATCAGGTTAGGCTTTGATACAACTCATAGAAATAAAGAGAGATTATTGTCCCTTTATTCTACTTAATAGCGAAAAAAATACCGCTGCGTCCCAGCCTTTAAACCTACCCCGCTGCACAACCAGCGCATTATCGTTGGGTTGGGTTAGATAATAATGAAACACAAATTTTTCTCTTGGGTTTTGCCAACCAATCATTTGTCCAAAACGGAGGTCATTAAATATCAATGTATCGTTCCATTTTTCAATGGTATAAAATTCTTTCGAAAAACGAATGAGTTTATGCACATCTTCGTTCATTTTAATAGAATCAAGTAACATACGATTGGTAGGAAAATACTGAAAAGCCATTTCCTTTTTAGTATCAAAAATGGAACGAAATCCTACATAGTAGCCGCTGTCGTTTCCAGCCACCACATACCACAATAGGCTTTGCAATGGTGCAGGGGTTGTAAAATATCTTGTATAGCTTATTTGTTGTTTTTGCAAAATGGTTTTTACATCCGCATTTATTCTAGTTTTAATACCAACACATAGCAGCAAATAAATGGCAGTTATACCTAGCCCTAGCCGCCATATTTTTTTGCGGTAAATGGTATTCTTTCTAAAATAAAAAAATGCAAGGCAAGCCAACCCTGGCCAAATAGAAAAAATCGGATCTACCACATAAATGGTATTAAATGAAACACGCAAGTGACTAAACGGTTCAAACCAACCTACACCATAATTATTAAATGCATCTAAAAAAATATGAATAAAGATAACAGCACCGAAAAAGACCATCCATTTTTTTAAACTGATATTGTGCGGTCTGTGCAAATGTTCTGCCAGCAATGCTAAAAATGGTGTGATGATGGCACAAAACAACAAGGAATGTGTAAAGCCCCGATGAGCCAATAAATTAGAAGATGTATCCATCCAAAAAGAAGCTATAAAATCTACATCTGGAACGCTCTGGGCCAAAGCACCCCAAAGCATTGCTTTTCTACCGAGTGTTTTTCCGGCAAAAGCTTCGCCCATGCAGGCACCGAGGGCAATATGTGTGAGTGAATCCATAGCAGTTGTAAGGCACTATATTAAGATTTTATTTTAGTTGTAATTATCATTTGTTCTTGCTTAATCATCCCAAAATCAAACAATCCCTAAACAGTTAACACGAACAATAGCCTCTACTATCTGCTATCATTTACAATAAAAATATTTCACCAAAAGAATGGTTGGGTCAGAGAAGAAAGTATATAAAAAAAATAGTTGCATAAAATTACTTTACACAACTACTTTTATCATTATTTTATTTTATACATTTTTTGAAGGTATAAAAGGATAAGACTATTGTTTTACTTCCAGTTTCTCCTTTTTATTATTTTTCTTTTTTACAGTTGGAGTTATTGGCTCCTTGTTGTCAATTTTATTTAATCCTTTTGCAAACAATTTGGTGATTTTTTTTATTTTCTTTTCAAGTTTCTTTTCTCCTAACTGTTCTTTATAACCACTTAAAGCAGTTACTAGGTCATTATGTATTTTATTGTTTACTGCACTTTTTGATCCTTCTTTTAACCCCTTTTTTATGGGTTCCTTTTTGCTTTTCATTTCTTGGTATGTATTTAGGTAATTATTTAATAACCTAAAGATAACAATTAATTAATATTGGCAATGTTAAGTTTTTTCCTTTTTGGTGATTTTTCTATGTTTTATCCAAAATGACCATTTACATAATTCCTGGTTAGCTCTTGCTCCGGATGTTTAAAAATATTTTCGCAGGTATTAAATTCTATCAATTCACCTAAATACATAAAGGCTACATTATCTGAAATGCGTTGTGCCTGTTGCATATTATGGGTCACAATCACAATGGTATAATCTTTCTTTAGTTGTAAAATAAGGTCTTCAATTTTTCTTGTGCTAATGGGATCCAAGGCAGAACAGGGTTCATCCATTAAAATTACTTCGGGCCTAAGTACCACTGTGCGGGCAATACATAATCTTTGTTGCTGCCCGCCAGATAATTTAACGGCAGGCATTTTTAGTTCATCTTTTACTTCTTCCCACAAATAACTTTCTTTTAAAGCTTTTTCAATAAGGCTCGGTATTTCATCCTTTGGAAAAGCATGAATCTTTAAGGCATAAGAAAGGTTTTCATAAATACTTTTGGGCAATGGATTGGGCTTTTGGAATACCATGCCAATCCTTTTGCGTATTTCGGTTACAGGAATTTTTTTATCATAAATATCGAGATCATCCAATCTTAAATTACCTTCTATACGAGCATCTGGGGATAGGTCATGCATCCTATTAAAAGATCTTAGCAAGGTGGATTTGCCACAGCCTGAGGGACCAATTAAGGAAGTAACTTTGTTTTTTAGAAAATCAATGTTGATATTTTTTAGGATCTGCTTTTTCCCAAAATACATATTAAAGTTGTGCGCAGATAATTTTATCTCCTCCATATTAGTTTTGTGTTCTGTGTTTAAACCTAATGTAAAATGCAAAGATGTTAAGTATAAAAACCAATAATATTAAAATAGTTGCTGTGCCATAAGCCAATGGTCTCACTTGTTCTATTGCCTGGTGCTGGGTGCTTAGCATATACAAATGATAAGGTAATGCCATAAATTCCTGATTGAAAGAAGCGGTGAGACCATTGATGTAAAACGCAACACCTGTAAAGAGAATGGGTGCAGTTTCGCCTGCTGCCCGGCTCATGGTGAGTATTACACCCGTTAAAATACCGGGTAGTGCTTTTGGTAATACCACATCTTTAATGGTTTCAAATTGTGTAACACCCAATGCCAGTGTAGCTTCCCGCATGCTATTGGGAATGCGTTTCAATGCTTCTTCAGTAGTGGTTATAATGTAGGGCAATGAAAGTAAACCCAGTGTTAACCCTGCTGATAAAACAGATGTACCCAATTGTAAAGCTTGCACAAATAAGGCCAACCCAAACAAACCATAAATAATAGAAGGTATGCCAGAAAGGTTTCTGATAGAAGCCCTGATTATATTTGTGAGCATAGAAGGTCTTGCATATTCATTAAGATAAATGGCACAGGCCACACCAAAAGGCACAGCAAATATGGTAGTGATAAAAGTTAATAACAAAGTACCTATCATTGCAGGAAGAATGCCTCCCTTTGTCATGCCATCGGTAGGTAAATTACTTATGAAATGCCAGGTTACCGACGACATGCCTTTTGAAAATATATCCCACAAAATAACGGCAAGTATGAGGCATACAATCAATGTACTTCCCAATAATAAAACCCAATCAAAAAGCTGGCGTATCTTTTTCATCATGTATGGAATTTTCTTAACCTGTTAGCAAAATATTCGCCTAGTAAATTAATTAATAGTGTGATGAGAAACAGTATGACCGCAATGGCAAACAGCGCAAAATAATGAGTGGTTTGATAAGGTACTTCACCCATTTCAATAGCAATGGTAGCCGTTATGGTACGTACCGAATCTAAAAATCCTCCTGGTAAAACCGCTGCATTACCTGTAGCCATTAGCACCGTCATTGTTTCTCCTAAAGCCCTGCCAAGTCCTAGCATCACTGCGGCTATTAAGCCTGGCAACGCAGCAGGTAAGGTTACTTTAAACAATGTTTCCCATTTATTGGCACCCAATGCCAGTGAGGCTTCCCGGTGGGTTTGTGGTACTGCATTTATAGCATCTTCACTGATTGTTATGATGGTAGGCAGTGCCATTACCGACAACAACACAGCGCCATTTAATGCATTTAATCCGTTGGCTATGCCAAATATATTTGCAATGCCGGGGCCTACTAAAACGATGCCCAAAAAGCCAATGGCTACTGATGGAATTGCTGCCAGCATTTCAATCAATGGTTTTAAGAATGCTTTTAATTTTGGATGAGCCATTTCAGATAAAAAAGCAGCAGTGAAAATACCAAGAGGTACTGCAATTACCATAGCACCCAATGTAACCAAGCCTGTACTTACCAGCAATGGGGCAATACCATATTTCCCATTTGTACTTTCGGGGTTCCATTGTGAGCCCGTTAAAAAATCAATCGGTTTTATTTCAATAAAAAAAGCGATGCTGTTGTACAATAGCATAAAAAATATTCCACCCAATAATACAATGGTGATGTAGCCAGTTGCTTTAAATAAATGTTTTAACACTACATCTGTTTGCTCTCGCCTTTTTATGGTCATGCTTATTTATTTACAGGATAATACCCAGCTGATTGAATTATTTTTTTACCGGCATCCGTTTTTTCGAAATCAATAAAGGGTTTTATTTTATTGTAAGAACCTGCCTTGTAATATTGAAACAACGGCCGCTGAAAATAATATTTACCGGCAGCAATCATAGCTGCATCTAAAGGCGAAACAGCGGGTTGATTTTTTTCAGCATAAATAGTCAATATTTTTATTCCTTTGTTGCTTCCATGCGATACATAACCTGCGCCCACATATCCAATGCCAGAATGGTCTGCTTTAATGGCTTCTAATATTTGTGCATTGCCATTCATTTGCTTTGCATATGGCGTAAATTCTATCCCCAATTTTTTTTTGATAAAATCGTGTGTGCCAGAATTGCTCTGCCTTCCATAAATATTAATGGGTGTATTTTTTCCTGTAAGTGGTAACCAATTTTTATATTCTCCATTTAAAATCGCTGCAAGGTCTGCCGGACTAATGGAATCAATGTTCATGTCATCTGCCACCACAAATGCAATAGCATCCTGCGCAAAAATAAATGAGTCAATATGAAAACCTTTCTTTTCAAACAATGCAGTTTCGTCCGTTTTAATACTTCTCGAAGAATTGGCTACATCTGCTGTTCCATTTAGCAATGAAGCAATGCCTAATCCGGAGCCACCGCCAGAAATAGAAACAAAAACACTTGAATTAATTTGATGAAAAGATTCGGCCAAATTTACAGCTAGGTTTACTTCCGTATCTGAGCCCTTTATTTTAATAGTACCAGTATCCCTTAAGCAAGAAATTAGTGGAAAAACCAAACATATAAATAAGTACTTCATTTCCTGTTTTTGTATGTCTAACGGTAATATAGAGATATAAAAAATACTACAGCTACATTCACTGTTATGTTATGGTTAAGTATTTTTTAATAAAGCATATCTAAACCGTGCCAATGTTTTTGCATCCCAACAAAGAATAATAAGGATAACGACAACCATGAGTAGCATACAAAAGATAAATGGGTTGTAGTGAGCACCATAATTAGGAATGAGGTACGGGCTGATGTTTATCATTGTATGAAAGAGTACCATAGCAAATACAGCTTTCCCTGCATTGTTAAATAGCCAAACCATGATGATGCGAAGAAAAACGGTGCCAATACTTTGCCAAAAAATCCATGATACAGTTTGGTGAGCCTGCCTCCAGGGAATAATATGCCAAACAGCCCAAAAAATTCCCAAAATAATACTTGCTTTTAATGCCCCGTACTTATTTTGCATTGGGTCAATTACATACCCACTCCACCCTACTTCTTCGCCAATGGCTCCAATAAAATAAACAATAAAAAAAATACAAATAGTTAACAGTGGCATTGTAGGCAGGGAAATTAATAAGCCTGTAAACTTAACATACCAATAAGAAAGCAAGGCTATTATGGGCAACAGAAAAATGATAGGGATATACCATTTTTTATTCTTGATTTTTTTAAAATCGACAGATTTTTTCAATAGTAGCTTTACGCCTTGCATTTTTTGTTTTCTATAAACTAATATTACTGCCGCTAGTAAAGGGCAGAAAGTCATTAATGCACTGATGGGTAAATTTATGGGAAGGGTTTTGGTCGTATCCGGACCTATATAGCCAAGTATCCAAAAGGGGATGGAAAGTGTGAAGACCAATATGAAAAAGTAAAGTGATTTTATATTTAATGATTTGCTTGTTTGCATTGTTCATATTTTATTTTTTATACATATCCCTTACTTGCGGCAGCAGCGCAATAAAAATCATTGGTATAGCATAGAGCATATAAAATGTTTGCAGCCAACCAACAGCTTGTACAAAAATGGTTTCTACCTGTATCCAAATAATTAATGCAAAAGCCTCATAAATACTAAACGACCATGCCCAGTGCATGTCTTTAAAAAAATTAAAATGCTCGGCAAATGCTGAGGCTCCTTTTTTGATTAAAGCAAATATTAATAAAGTTGGAAAAAGCCCTAACACGACAAATAAAATAATACCTGGGATTAAAAAATTGCTGAAAGGTGAATGTTGTAAAAGCGATAAAGGTAAACCACCAAGCAGTTTACCCGATGGAGAAATAATTAATGCGCCGCCACCACCGATGGCACTTAACCCAAGAAAGCCCAATAGGAACAAATGAAAATTTCTTACTGTTGTTGTGTTCATAATTGAGTTTTCTTTCACCAATTAATATTTATTAAAATAACATCAAAAACGATTAAACAAACCACACTAACCATCGCAATTTACAAATAACTACTTTAGCAAGGTAAACACGGCTTGTTCTACCTTCGCAGCTTTACAAGCTTCATTAAACGCTTCTATTGAGTTAAACTGTAGTTGTTCCAAAATTTTATATTCGTAAAATACTTTATACGAAGAATTCCTAAAAGGCCAGGGTTCCACACAGATATCTTTATTGGGTTTGTAATGCACCGTATTCATATCTCCATCCGGGCTTTTAGAAATCTCCATTTTCCTTCCCTCATGTTGTATTTTATCTAAACAGATTAATAGCGAAAATGCATCGCTCCATTCTAATAACCTGTAAAGCCTTGCAGCAAATTTCTTATCAATATGTAGATTTTTCAAAACAGTGGTTCGGTATTGCTCCTGATCCTTTAAAAAATCATCTAATCCTTTGTCTGTTTTTCTTTTATCGCCATCGTATAAAAATTTTAGATGAAGAGAATTGAGCAACCCGTTCAACTGGCTCTTTGAGTTTCCAATCTCAATCAGGCTCAGCAATGGTGTTATATCAGTCTTCGTGTTCCCGTCTGCCACTGTAAAGTTTCTGGGGCACCTGCGTCTGTAAGGTTTTGATGGGCCAATGTTTCCGTTACACCATCATCATGCTCTGCAATGGCAACGAGAACAGGAACCATTATTTCTACAGGCAAATCAATATTGTATTGGTAAGCAATCATTGCCGCCAATAAGCCGTGGGCACGCTGTGTAATAATTTTCCAGCCTTTCTGATGGGATAATACGATCATAAAAATTTAAATTACTATAATTAAAATTTGCCTATTTAGCATTATTGTTTGTAATAAACATGTCAATGATTGTATGCGTACCTGCGTTTCTTTTCGAATCTCGCCTGCCCAAAGTTTGTAAAGTCATGCCATGTTTGCCGCCATTTTATTTAGGATAGCCAATTAAATAGGCTACGTGCATTCCAAATCTATTTTTCATTTTCCCCGCTCTCCAATAGTAAATTTCAGTGTCAACTTCAGTAGCGATCTTTAAAAGTTCATCGGGCTTGTATAAACGAATTATTGAAACAACTCCATCCCATATTTGACAGATTGGAATTATTGGAATCAAATAGGTAAAAAACAATCTTGAAAAACGAAATGGCCTGAAAAAAGGAGTGCAGAAAAAAAAGATAAACGGATGAATGAGAATCAACGCTATGATTATAAAAATATTTTTATCACCGCCATCAAAAATACCAATACCTGATTTTGCTTCAACAGCATTTTGAATAACTGATTTTGCGAATGGTTTGCTAAAATGATGAAAGGCAGAAAAAATAGTTCTGAACCCTATCAAGGAAGAAGGAACATCAGCTGCATCGATTGATGTTTCTAAAAAAGAAATATCAGCAGTTGATTTTGCTGCTAATAGTTGGAAGGCATTTACATTTGGAAATTTATCAGTGAGTACAATTTTTATTTTGTCGTCAGATTGTCGATTGATGTTTTGTGAAATTTGTTCCATTGCGCCGCCACCTCCCGAACATAAATCAACTATTTGTTTTGAATCTGTTTTTCGTAATCCTTCTAAAATTAAGGGTACTATAGGTTGGTAAATATTGAGTATTTTAATATTAAAGCTTAAACAATCCATCATACTGTCTCGAATGGTATTTGGAAACCAAGATAAATCTTCAAACTCAAAAAGCTGACTACTGTTTTTCATTGTTCTACATAATTTATTCAAGTTAGTTTCTTCCAAAGCATTTCGGAGTTTGCAGTTCGCCCAAGCTAACACATAACTACTTTATTGTTTACCTTACTACAATTGGGATGCTGGTCTATTTTTGAGCCGCAAAAGCAAGTTTGGTCCAAAGGTAAAGGCTACTACAAAGTCTCTACATTCAAAACTTACTTTTTATTAATTGTTATCTTCTCTCCACATAATAGGTAATTTTAAATTGATGTAGTAATGTTCAAAATTAATTCATAAAATGAAACAGCTACGACCTTATAAAACAAAAAGTATTACCGATCAACATAGGTTATTTTATGAAGTTTGGTTATTGAAAGAAGCAAATACAAATTCTGTTTAATAACATTTTAATAATACAATGCACTAGTTAACGGAGAACAGAATCGCTTACCTATTCGTTGGTCATAGCAAGAAAGTTGGAAAACTTATATGTCCCTGCATCCGTTGAGCCAACTTGACAAACCAGCTATTAAACAGAATTTGATAATTTAAAAATGCTTTTAATTTTTGACAAAGAATATCCAATTATCTATACAATTTTTAATGGCTAAATAAGTATTTTAATCTTATATTAATTTACATATGCGGCATTAATACTTTGTCGATAATATGTACAACAGCATTAGATCCCTCCCCGAATGAAATAGTAACATTTGCATCCATAATCATAACTTTGCCATTTTTTACAGATACTTTTAGTTTGCCACCTTCTACGTTTGCCAATTCCTGTCCTTCTTGCAAGTCTGATGCCATAGTATGACTGCTTACAACATAAACGGTTAAGATTTCAACTAATTTCTTCTTGTTTTCATGCTTCAAAAGACTGCCCACATCTTTTTGAATGTAAGAAAATGCTGAGTCCGTAAAAACAAAAAAAGTAAAGGGTACTTTCCTTAAAGTGTTTCTACTAAATTAGAAGCAGTTATTGTAGCAGCAAATGTTTTTGCAATTTCAGGATCAATAACAACAATGTTATTTTGGTTTCGTTTTTTGTTTCATCTGTTATAATAAATAAATATTTTTCCAACTTCCACTAACCTGGTTATGAAAAAGTTTTCATCTGTAAAGTTGAATACTTTTTAAGTGGATAATTTTACATAATAAAAAAAAGAACTTGTATTATTCACACAAATTATGCTTTTATCCATTTCTAAATATCTACTTATGCTGTGTATAATATAGTAAAACATAACAAGAAATATAAAGTATAATTTTACAAAATATATACAGATTTTTTATAACTTTCTATGAAGGAAAAACAAAAAACTTTCTTTGTTAGGATGCCCATTGATAATAAGAATTTTTTCATGTTGTTAATAATTTTTTATTATCAAAAATAAATGCTTCAAAATTTATCGGTTCATGGCCTGTAATCTTTTCAATACAATCTGTCATGGCAGGTGCTTTTTGAAACCTTGGTAAATAATGCAGCATTATCATTACGAGTATCAACATAATTGGTATCTTTTCTTTGCGCTTTGACAGGTAAAAATTTAAAAGGCTTGGCGATTCATAACTGATTTTTATTCCCAATCCAGTACTTAACTTTTCTGCCATTTCGTAAAAGTTATATTTTTAT
>JANMGS010000103.1:0-3589 GCA_031374745.1 Ferruginibacter sp.
ACTAATAATTTTACAACAACTAACCATATTTATGCAAAATTAACTACCCTAAAAGGTACACTAAAAGAGGTGCTAAAAATTAGTGATAATGATGATGGTATAAAAATATACTTAGTGTTGTATAATGAGAACGGAGAAAAAATTAAAAAATTTGCATCCGTAGCCGAAACTTTTGAAATTAGCCCCGCTCAAGCAAATAACAAAACCATAACTTTAGATATATTGCCTGACCCTACTATTTTTTCCAGTGGCAAGCAAAGCGATCTTTATGTAGGTGCGGCATTTGCTTATGGGCACAACCAATATACATTCACACAAAATGGCAATTACAAAGTGGGCCTCTTTGTAAAAAACGAAAAGGCAGATGATTGGGGTAAACCTATTTACGGTGACGACATTATTTTTGCAAATTTTTTCAATTATAATTTTTCTGCTAAAGATGCTGCAGCTATTGTAAAAGAAAGCCAAACCATTAGTGAAGCTAAAAATACTGCAGTAAAAAATGCTATAACTACACTCCCAAAAGAATGGACCGAAAAATCTGCTGCCACAGTAATGGGATTTACACAAGCGCAACTAATATCTATGTATCAAAATAGCTTTTCCAACAAAATGGATGCACATACCGTTGTAAAATTTCATGCTTCAGCATCAAATGGCGGGTGGACAACACAAAACAATGAATTTGGCATCCCCATTTACCGTTACAGCAACCAATGGTATACCATTTTTATAAAATATGCTAGCGGAAAATCTTGCTATTATCAAGGCTTTGGGCTACGCCAACAATACATGGGTGCTGGTACTTATGGCAAAGCATTTATAGATAAAAACGAGTACCATATGACAGATTGTGGAGGCATGAAATAAAATTTGTTACAACGAAACAAGGTTTCATCTATCAGCCTGTTTCGTTGTAATAGTTATTTTACAGCGTCAAATTTTTGCCACAGAAAAAACATAAATAGAATTTTAGCAGATATAATTTGTTTCGCTGTTTTCATTGTTTCGCTGTTTTCATCGTTTCGCTGTTTTCATTGTTTCGCTGTGTGAAAAAATTCGCTGATGCGCAATATGAAAACTCACGCTAAAACCTTCATCAACCCCTCAGCCTTTGCCATGCACTCATCATACTCATCCGCTGCCTTGCTATAAAATGTAATACCACTACCTGCAAAAAAAGAAACTTGCTTTTTTGTTTCATTGTAAAAAATGGAACGTATTACAACATTAAAATCAAAATCATTATTAGGTGTTATATACCCAATAGAACCAGAAAATAACCCCCTTTCATTTTCCTCATATTGCTCTATCAATTCCATTACTCTTTTCTTAGGTGCGCCCGTCATAGAGCCCATGGGAAAACAGGCTTCTATTATTTTGGTAAATGGTACATCATTTTCAACTATTCCCTCTACGGTACTTATCATTTGATGTACCTGAGGAAAACTATAAATCCCAAAAAGCTCTTTTACTTTTACCGAGCCCTTTGCACATACCATACTCATATCATTGCGCACAAGGTCTACCACCATTACGTTTTCACTCTTTTCCTTTTCGCTATCTAACAAATATTTTTTATTTGCCTCATCGGCTACAGCATCTACAGCTCTCCTACTGGTGCCTTTTATTGGCTGAGAAATAAGCTGATTGGCTTTTTTTTGCAAAAACCTTTCGGGGCTAGCACACAAACAATAATTGTTGTTTAATTTATAGAAAGCGCCAAACGGTGCAGGGGAAATTTTTGTCAGTTTGAAATATTTTTCAATAGGATTTATAATTGCATCTTCTGCAATAAATTGTTTGCAAAAATTAAGTTCATAGCAATCCCCTCTAAGTATGTGTTGTTGTATTTCAGTAATTTTTTTAAGATAAGTTTCCTTCGAAAAAGTAGGATTTATGGTAAATTCGGTTTGTTCAAAAGGTATAGATATAGGGCTGTTATTTATTTCATCCAATACAATTTTTATATCAATATTACTTTTTAAAATTTCAATTTTATCAGCCGTTAATTTTAAAATAATAGTTGGTTCAAAGAAAAAACCTTTGCCAAAATGAAAATTTTCTGTGTTACAACCTTCATACCCATTACTCAAACCATTGTAACCCAAATGCCCAAATAACCAGCTTGGCTTTGTATCGTAAAATGATTGCAAATGCTGCAAATCATTTACACCGGTAAAAGCATAAGACCGCTCACAACCCACGGCCAATAAGCATTCAAATGCCGGATGCTCAAAGTTGTAATTGTTATTATCCAATAAACAAAAAATGTTGAACTGGTTAGCCCAATTCAACATTTTCGCTTTAAGATTATTTTCTTCTATTTTCATTCAATTTAATAATCATCATCAAATCCTCTTCCTCCTTTCCCTCCACCTAAATCATCATCATCATCATCATCAAACAAATCAAACTCTTTAAAATCGTCGTCCAATTTCAAATCATCATCATCGTCTTTAGCTTTTTTCCCAGCGCTCTTTTTTGCTTTAGAGGGTGGTAAGTCAAACTCTTCAAAATCTTTATCCCAATCTTCTTCTTCCTCGCCTTTTTCCCAATCGTCGTCAATATCCACATCATCATCGTCATCATCATCCGATGCTGCCGCCTTTTTTGATTTTCCTTTTGCTGCCTTTTTGGGCTTCAAAATTTCTTCATCAAAATCATCTTCTACATCATCGTCGTCATCTATATCCTTGGCCTTTGCGGCTTTTGGTTTTGCTGTAGTCTTACCTGTAGTTTTTACAAGTGTTTTTTTGTCGATATCTTTTTTTACTGCCATGTCTTTCTTTGTTGGTAGTGTAAAAATTCAACCGAATTTTTTCTTAGCCAAATATTTTAGGTACTTTTTTTAAATTATTTTTTACACATTTACCAATTGTTCCCTTGCAGGTCCATTACTAATATATTTTACAGGTACTTTTAAGAAATCATTCAGGTAATTTATGTAGGTAGACATTTGTAAAGGCATGTCTTTAAAAGAATTTATTGCAGTAATATCTGTATTCCATCCTTCAAATGACTTATACATTGGTTCAATATTCATCTTATTCATTTGAAATGGCACTTGGCTTGTCTCTACTCCGTTAATATTATAAGCATTACAAACTTTTAGCTCTTGCAATCCGTCTAGAATATCGGCTTTTGTCATCACAATCTGTGTAACCCCGTTTATCATACAAGCAAAATGGAGGGCTACAAGATCTATCCAGCCACATCTTCTTGGTCTGCCGGTCGTGCTGCCAAATTCATTGCCTGTATTGCGTAAAAAGTCGCCTGTAGCATCTGTAAGTTCTGTAGGAAAAGGGCCACTACCTACACGGGTGCAGTAAGCCTTTGTAATGCCAATAACTTCTTTAATTTTTTGTGGTGCTATACCTAGGCCAGAGCAAACACCGCCTGTAATGGTACTGCTGCTTGTTACAAAAGGAAAAGTGCCAAAATCGACATCCAACATACTTCCTTGTGCCCCTTCTGCCAACACTCTTTTTCCACTGCTTATTTTATCATTTATAAAATATTCTCCATTTACAACCTTCAGTGTTTTCAAAAACTCCAATGCCTCAAAAAATTCCTCTTCCCAAGCAGA
>JANMGS010000106.1:0-3841 GCA_031374745.1 Ferruginibacter sp.
CCTATAAAGATATAGCACAAAATGACGAGCGACCCAATTATAAGCTTATTTACGAGTATCCTTTAGCTGGCAAACCTCCAATGATGACGCATATATTTGAGGACAATAAAGGTAATAGAGTTATAGCCGCTAATGGTGCTCCTGAAGCATTAATCAATGTGTCAAAACTGACAGAAAAAGAGGAAAAAGATACTCACACTGCCATTCAACTTTTAGCAGCCGATGGCTACAGGGTTTTAGGTGTTGGTGTTTCTGATTTTAAAGGTGATAAATACCCGACAAATCAGCAAGATTTGTCTTTTCAGTTTAAAGGCATCGTTGCTTTTTACGATCCACCTAAGAACAACATTCAAAAAGTATTACAAAGCTTTTATGATGCAGGTATTGCAGTAAAAATTATTACAGGCGATAATGAAGCTACTACAAAGGCCATTGCAAAACAAATTGGCTTTAAAGGCTGCGAGAAAAGTATAACAGGTGACGAGTTGATGAAATTAAATGAAAACGAATTAAAAACTACTGTTATGGACATTTCCATCTTTACCCGAATGTTTCCTGAAGCCAAACTGAAAATTATCAATGCTTTAAAAGCCAATAACCAAATAGTTGCCATGACAGGTGATGGTGTGAATGATGGCCCAGCTTTAAAAGCAGCGCATATTGGTATTGCCATGGGAAAAAAAGGAACAGAGATAGCCAAGCAAGCAGCATCCTTGATTTTATTGGAAGATGACTTATCTAAAATGGTTGATGCCGTAGCAATGGGAAGAAAGATTTATACCAATCTGAAAAAAGCAATCCAATACGTCATCTCTATTCACATTCCTATTATCCTAACTGTTTTTGTTCCTTTGGCATTGGGCTGGATTTATCCCAATATTTTTTCGCCTATTCATATTATTTTTTTAGAAATAATAATGGGACCAACTTGCTCTATCATTTATGAAAACGAACCAATGGAAAAGAATACAATGTTGCAAAAACCAAAAGCATTAACGACTACTTTTTTTAATTGGAAAGAACTTTCAATAAGCATTGTACAAGGTTTGGTAATTACGGCAGGAACTTTATTTGTTTACCAATATTCGCTTAGTAACAGTTACAATGAAGCACTAACAAGAACAATGGTATTTACTGTTTTGGTAGTAGCTAACATTTTTTTGACATTAATAAACCGGTCTTTTTATTATTCCATATTTACAACCTTACGATACAAAAATAACATGGTTTTGCTAATCATATCTATAACAATTGCCACTCTAAGCCTAATCCTTTTTGTAAAACCATTGACTTCTTTTTTTGAATTTGAAACATTGAATTTGAAACAACTTTTGACCTGTATTGGAATCGGCTTTGCTAGTGTAATTTGGTTTGAAGTTGTAAAACAGGTAAAAAAAATCTACCACAAGAATGACAATAAATAGCAAAAGCGCTAAAATTTGTAAATAGCAAAAAAACTAACATAAAATAGAAGTAAAGTTTATTAAAACCGAAACAGAATTACTTTTAAAAAGTCGTTGGGTATTGCCAGAAAGATTGCTCAAAGAAGGATTTAAGTTTGAATATGATACCTTTGAAAAGGCAATTACCGATTTAGTTTAGTAGTATTATTTATCAAAAACAGCCAAAGGAGAGACTAATATTTTAAGTTTTGCCTTTTTTTCGTTTATTTGAATAAAACAAATCTATAAAAATTATGAGTTTATCGTCAGAGTTCAGAGAATTTGCCATGAAAGGCAGCGTAATTGACCTAGCAGTAGGTGTTGTAATTGGTGCCGCATTTGGCAAAATAGTCGATTCCATGGTCAATGATATTATTATGCCAATAGTTGGAATAATAACAGGGGGGAAAAGTTTTGTAGATAAATTTTTTGCCATTGACGGAGGTAATTACAATACTTTAGAAGATGCTAGAAAAGCTGGAGGAGCTGTTATTGCTTATGGAAATTTTATTCAAACAACTTTAAATTTTTTAATCATAGCATTTGTATTATTTATGGTAATTAAAGCAATGAATAACTTAAAAAGATTGGAAGAATTGAAGATAAAGAAATAGTACAATCAGTATTTGTTTCTTCGGTAATATTTATAAAGCTAGGTTGTTTGTTACAAATAACTTGGCTTTTTTATTTGTAATGCTCCTGTAAATATTTTATAATTAGTGATTTATAATTATTTAATTGCTTATTTTTAAATAGGAGCGGTATGGTTTAAATCCTGAAATTTTAGGATTATTTCGCTTTCTCATTTTTAAATAAAACATATCTTCGCGCTCCCAAAGTATAGTCAACAATATTTATGTTTGAAAATTTAAGTAGTAAATTAGATAAAGCATTTAAAACCCTTAAAGGGCAAGGTAAAATAACAGAAATAAATGTAGCGGAAACCGTTAAGGAAATTCGCAAAGCCTTAATTGATGCCGATGTTAATTTTAAAATTGCCAAGCAATTTACAGATACCGTAAAGGAAAAAGCACTCGGTCAAAATGTATTGACTAGTGTTTCGCCAGGGCAATTACTTGTAAAAATAGTAAGTGATGAGCTTACAAGCTTATTAGGTGGAAAATCAGAAGGGGTAAATACTAGCAATACCCCAAGCGTAATATTAATGGCTGGCTTACAAGGAAGTGGTAAAACTACCCACTCCGCTAAATTGGCCAATTACTTTAAGAAACAAGGCAAAAGTGTATTATTAGCTGCTGCTGACGTTTACAGACCTGCTGCTATTGAACAATTAAAAGTATTGGGAGCGCAAATAGAAGTGCCTGTTTACTTTGAAATGGATAATAAAAATCCAGTTGCAATTGCCGAAAATGCCCTTAAAGCAGCCAAAGAAGGAAACCATAAAATTCTAATTATAGATACAGCCGGCCGTCTGAGTATAGATGAAGAGATGATGGCGGAAATTGGTAACATCAAAAAATCAGTAAAACCGCAAGAAATATTGTTTGTAGTGGACTCTATGACGGGTCAGGATGCCGTAAATACTGCTAAAGCATTCAATGATGTATTGGATTTTACGGGTGTTATACTCACAAAATTAGATGGTGACACACGAGGTGGAGCTGCATTATCCATAAAAACCATTGTAGAAAAACCCATCAAGTTTGTGGGTATGGGCGAAAAAATGGAAGCTTTGGATGTGTTTCACCCAGACAGGATGGCTCAGCGTATTTTGGGCATGGGCGATATTGTTACCTTGGTAGAGCGCGCCCAATCAGTGTTTGATGATGAGGAAGCAGCTAAAATTCAGAAGAAATTACTAAAAGACCAATTTACTTTTGAAGATTTCTATACCCAAATTCAACAAATAAAGAAAATGGGAAATTTGAAGGATTTAATGGCAATGATTCCTGGTGTAGGTAAGTCAATTAAAGATATTGATATTAGCGATGATGCTTTTAAAGGTATTGAGGCTATCATTAATTCAATGACTCCAGGCGAGCGTAAAACGCCAGATATTATTAATGGTAACCGTAGGAAGCGCATTGCTGATGGAAGTGGCACAGATATTCAGCAGGTAAATCAATTGCTAAAGCAATTTGATGAAATGCGTAAAATGATGAAAACCATTAATAAATTTCAAGGAGCGGGTAGAAGCATGAAAAACCTTCCTTTTATGAAATAAGGGAATTGTCTTGTTTAGCGCCCTATTTTTATTGAGCGTATCCTTGGTATTTGCCGACGATATTCCGCATTATAGTATCCACGCAGACATCGACACTTCAGCAAAGACAATACAGGCCAGCCAAGAGGTTGAATTTAAAAACACCAGTTCAAAAGTAATCAGTGAAGTTTATTTTCATGTTTATGCCAATCGGCAGTATTCCCAGGAAGAACGC
>JANMGS010000109.1:0-3815 GCA_031374745.1 Ferruginibacter sp.
TTTACTTATGGAGTGGTAGCTGGCGATGATAAAAAAAACAGTACTGCAAAAGGAATAGAGTCCAGAAATTTAAGATTCAAGTCCGCTATAACTGAAATACATGGAGCGGTAGAATATAATTTTTTTGAACTTGATGGCAAAAGTATGACGCCTTATGTTTTTGCAGGAGCTGCCCTTTACCATTTTAATCCCTACACAACAGATACAGAAGGCAATAAAGTTTTTTTAAAACCACTCAGTACGGAAGGTCAGGGTTTAGCTTCATATCCAGATAGGAAAGAATATAGCTTAACACAGTTTGCTATACCCTTTGGAGGGGGTATAAAAATACAATTTTCCGATAATCTACAGTTAGGTATAGAAATTGGTCTGCGCAAACTATTCACAGATTACCTAGATGATGTAAGTTATAATTACGTGGATCGCACTACGCTCTTAAATGCAAAAGGGTCAAAGGCAGTGGAACTGGCATATAGAGGGAATGAAATTTCTGGTAACAGCAACTACCCTGCTGATGGTGCACAAAGAGGTAATCCAAAATATAAAGACTGGTATTATTTTTCAGGTATCAGGCTAAGTAAAAGATTAAATGATAAAGCAAGCCGAATTTCTCATAGAGCCAATAGACTGGGCTGCCCAAATAATTTATATTAAGGCATAAGGTGTATTGTAACCCTATTTGCTCCTCAAAAAAATAAAAATTGCATCATTTGCAAATCGCAAAATTTGCATTTTATTATTTCGCCCAAATAAAGTAAAATAATCATGGCAACCAAATCAATTTATCAAAGTACCTTTGCAGGCTGACTATTTTGTCTACTTATCATTCTGCAAAAGATTACATGGCAAAACTTGCTGTAAAAGATAAATTTATTGATTTATCAGATTATGGAAGACCTATAGCAACATTTATTGCTAAGAAATGGTCGAAAACGTCCATTACCCCCATTCATGTTACATTATTATTTGGTTGTTCGGGCCTACTGGGCATCTTATGTATTTTATATAATTTCTTTTATTTGGCGGCTTTCTTTATTATACTAAAATCAATATTAGATGCTGCCGATGGTGAATTGGCTAGATTAAAAAATACACCTTCGTATACCGGTAGATATTTAGACAGTGTATTTGATATTTTATTGAATTTTTTTATTTTAATGGCTATTTGTTATGTTTCTTCAGCTACTTATAGTCTCACACTTGTTGCATTTATCTGCATTCAATTACAAGGCACTTTGTATAATTATTATTATGTAATCTTAAGAAATAAATCTGTAGGAGCCGATACAACAAGTAAAGTATTTGAATATAAATCTCCAAAAGCATTCCCACGAGAAAAACAAATTTGGGTAGATATTTTATATGCTACTTTCGCTATTTTTTATAGCATTTTCGACAAAACTATCCACCTTTTAGATAAAGATGCTTATAAAGTAAAAATATTCCCCAACTGGTTTATGAGTTCAGTATCTATGTATGGATTGGGTTTTCAGTTATTAATTATAGCCCTAATGCTGCCATTGAATTTGATTGAATACATTGTTCCATTTTTTATCTTGTACAGTTTATTCCTTTTTATATTTATTGGTATTAGAAGAATATTTTTAAAACCTATTAATTAAAATTTAACTGACATTTTCACATAATACCAAACTTACCTATTATTCGATCCAACTATTTTCACGCAAGGCTCGCAAAGGAGCTAAGGCACAAAGAATGACATTTCGCTATTTTACAAGTACAAAAGGTAAAAAATAAACAGTGAAACTATAAAAGAAAAGACATTAAAAAAACGGCTCCCATTTCTGGAAGCCGTTTCTTATATTATATGAAAGTATTATTGAGGTAACATTACTCTATCAATTATATGATAAACACCGTTTACGCCATTTTGATCTCTTTTAATAGCAACAGCTGGTTGGCTGAAAGCTGGACCGCCTGGAGGAAAAGTAGCAGCACCAGAAAAAGTAAGTCCACTTGCAAAAGGGGGAGAAAAAGTAGCTATTGCACTTACACCAGGATGTGTAGCAAAAGATCCATTTACCAACGTCCTAAAAAAAGCAGTTGTAGTGGGTACATTTGCATTAAAAACC
Organism: Ferruginibacter sp.; assembly: GCA_031374745.1. Lineage (GTDB taxonomy): Bacteria > Bacteroidota > Bacteroidia > Chitinophagales > Chitinophagaceae > Ferruginibacter. The sequence continues at coordinate 2,094 of JANMGS010000109.1, forward strand.
CTGATGTTTGGAGCAAAGCTTCCGGTTGAATTAGATGCTAAAATATGGTATGCCACAATACCTTTTATGAGTGCTGTGCTCACATTATTTGTATTTAAGAAAGCTGGGCCTGCAGCAACGGCACCATTTGCAGTAGCTGTTGCAATTGGTATAGAACCTGTAGCAGCTAAAGTTTGGCTATAAACCAAACCAAAAATCAATGTTTGAAATGCAGCATCATTAGGTGGTAAAACGGTCATATTTAAAACGCCATAACCCAATAAGTAATTGATGAATTTTGTAGAATCAATAGTAGGTTTGGTTGGGGTAATTTCATCCGCAGCACTATCTGCTCTCAATACCGCTGCTCTAAAATAAGAAAGTGTTGGCTCTGCTGCAATTAAATCTCTAAGTACTCTAGATGGTGGCGTCACAACTGTTAGTGTACGATGTATAACACCATTACTTGCCAGTTGGTCTGTAGTTGTAACTGGAATAGTATTTACAAACGATGCTCCACCCGCAGTTTTTGCAGGATTTATTGTCATCCTCACAAATGGACTAGAAGGATCCAGTTGAATTAAACTTGGTAATGGATAGTTAGGTGAAATAGCAGGAATTGCGCTCCACAAATATTTTTGACCGATTGTATTGTATTGGATAATACCCGCTGCGCTTGCCGCTGGTAGGCTATTGGCAATAAAAGCGGAATGAGTTGCATCCGGAGCTGCAATGGGTATTGCACCTAGAGACGCCTGGTTCACAAAGATCCTCATACCTGCATTGTCTACTGCAAATAATGTAAAAGTTTTAGTAGAATCTGCCAAAGTACTTGCTAAACCAGAGCGTATTAGCATTCTGTTAAACAAGCTATCATTTGGATTAGCAGCTATACTAGCGGCAATATTACCTGCACTAGCATTATAAGCTGGTATAGCTATCGGATCAAATGTTGCTAATTCTTTGTTGCAAGAACTCAGAAAAAATATACCCGAAAAGCCAGCTAGGCAAGCAATTTTTATTTTATTATGTATTGTCTTCATTTTTAAAATTTTTATATAAAAAATCAATTTGGTGAATTGGATTAATAAATATTGTAACCAAAACTCAAATAATATAAACCTCCAATTTGTGAGTTACCAATTGCATTGTAATAATATTGGTTAAGCAAATTATTAGCTCCTAGTTTTATCACCGATTTTGTAGTTGGCAGTTTTAAACTGATTTGTGCATCCAGTGTATGTACATCTGGTAACTGACCATTTGCAAAATCACCTTGATAGAAGTATGATTGTTGCCACCTATAAGCAACATTTGCAGCCATACGTTTATTAGGCCCAAAACCACTGTTACCAAAACTTAAATTGGTCTTGTATTTTGGAGCATTAAAATAAGCAACAAAACCAGTAGGCACATCTTTAAGTATATCAGAAGCTATATTTCCCCCAACTGTAAAATTAAGCGGTAGCCTATAATCCAAGCTAAAACCAAAGCCATAGGTTTTTACTTTATCTGTAGAGTTGTTTGGTACAGAAATACCCCTTCTTTTAGAAGCATTTGTAATATCTGCGGCTATGCCTGTTGTAGTTTGGAAAGTATTTATCCTTCCTAAGAAATTTTGGTATTGACCAAAATAACCATAAACATCTATCAATAGTTTACTTTGAGATAATAATCCCTTATATCCAACTTCAAAAGAATTTACAGATTCTGGCTTAAGTTCCGGTGCTACAAAGACGGTTG
>JANMGS010000118.1:0-2520 GCA_031374745.1 Ferruginibacter sp.
TTCTTTGCTTCTTCTATAGAATCGTTGTAACGCTTTTCATCTTTTTGAATCTTTATTTTCATAGAATCAAATTTATTTAATGGTGTTTTGCTATCGTAACGGTATGTGCCTGGTTCTGTCTCATCACCCGTTTTATTTTCATCATCTGTTTCATCCACACTAATCCCATTTTCATTTATACGAACCCTGTTTTTTCCATCTCTAATATCAATACCATCTTCATTTATTTTTACGCCATTCTTTCTGTAAGTGTTGGCGGCTTTACCATTAAGGGTAAATAATCCATCTTTTGTCATTGTGTACCATACGCCAGTTTCCCAGTTTCTTTCTACATTTTCAAAATTTAAATCATCATCGGAACTTGTCTGAAAACCGGGGCCTCTAAAATGTATTTGGTTTAACCAACCAATATTATCTTGTACTCGTATTCTTTTTCCAACTGGTACATATATAGTAACGATAACACGTTGGTTGCGAAATTTATCTTTTGTATTTACTACCACACCTCTATCTAATATAAGCGTAGAGTCTTTCTGTTGAATATTAAAATTTATTAATGATGCAAGAGAATCAGCGTATTTTTCTTTTCTACCACGAGCATACTTTATAACAGTAACCCTAAAGCTGTCGTTGAAAGATTTTTCAATATTTACGGTTACATTTCTTACCGTTGCACTTTCATCATCACCTGATAAATCGAACATATCATTATCAAACCAATTGTTTGTTGTATAACGAACCCCTGATTTTATATTGGTAACATCCAATGCACTTACCGAAGGGTTTAACAATGCAACCTCGTCAGTATTTATATTTGAGCTATATTGAAAATCTTTAGAAACAGATGCCAATAGGAAGGTAACAGAAACCCAACCTACAACCCACATGGCTATAAAACCAAGGCGCAACATTTTGCTTCCTGTTTTTACTTTGGTTATTTTTCTAATGATCCAAGTAATAACACCAATCATAGGGGCTAGTATGAAGAAAAGAAGCGTACCCCATGCCGATACATTTTGCCAGCCATCGGTAAGCAAATAGTTTTTCATTGGGAAAACACCCATGGCAGCTATTCCAAAGCCAAACAAAGCGGTTACTAGAGCAATACCAACGATACCTATAATAAAATATGCAAAAGCTTTTACCAAAAAGATAATGATATCTCCCAATGAGCGTCCACCTTTTTTGGCAACCGTGCCCGCTTCTGTTCCAAATGCTTTTCCTTTTTCTCCAGCAACTGCAGCAAATTCTTTTCCAAATTTTTGTGCCCTATCTTGTACGCCTTTCATTTCTTCTACCACCGATTCCTTAATAGAATTCATATCCACCTTTTCACCTTTCATTTCCAATTTTTCTGCAGTGGTAGTTGCTTCTGGCAATACCAACCATAGAATTATATAAACGATTAAAGCGCCTGGGCTAAAATTAAAAACATTGGTAAAATCGCCTTCAAAACCAAACCAATGGTTTCTTGTAAATATAGAAAGCAAAGGGAGCAGGAACAGTACCCTTGGTATCCATACATTTATTCCCAGATAATTGGCAATGCCGCTGCATACACCCCCTATGATTTTATCATCTGTATCCCTGTACAATTTTTTGCGACGGCTACCTATTACGGTAGTTGCGCTGCTTGGTACCGCTATCCATAATATAATGTAGGGTATAAAGCCTATTCCAAAAGAGAATAATAATACAAGAAATATAATTCTTACTATTACAATATCTATATCAAAATAATTGGCAATCCCACTACACACACCGCCTACCAATTTATGGTTCTCATCTCTAAACAACCTTCTTTTTCCAGATACACTGGTGTAAGTCGATTGATTTTGTTGAGCGTTTTGGTTGGGTTGTGTATCGGCTGTTGTTGATTGAGCATCGTCAAAATCTTCTGGCCTACCCATGCTGGTAATAATGGCGTTTACATCTTCGTCTACAATACAGGTAGCGCCGGCTTTTATTCTTTCTTGAAAAAGCTCGCCAATGCGGTTTTCTATATCGTTGATGATTTCGTCTTTACCTTCTTCCATTGCAAAGTGGCGATTAAGGCTTTCGATATAATTTTTTAAGATTTCGTAAGCAGATACTTCTATTGGAACTACCCTACCTTGAAAATTTATATTTATTACTTGTTTCATAATACTTTAATTATGCTTGTTAATGTTGTTTGTTGAGGTTGATCTGTTGTTAAGCTATTTTGTTAGTGCCGATACCGCATTTGCCATTTCGTTCCAAGTTGTTTCCAACTCCTTGTAAAATGCCGCACCTTTTTCTGTGAGCGAAAAATACTTTCGTGGCGGACCACTGTTACTTTCTACCCAGCGGTATGTGAGCAACTCGGAGTTTTTTAACCTGGTGAGCAGCGGATATAGCGTGCCTTCAAAAATATTGAGGTTGGCTCCCCTCATTTTATCTATAATATCCGAAGGATAAGCTTCTCCTTGTTTTATTACAGATAAAATGCAAAACTCCAAAACTCCTTTCCGCATTTGGCTTGCTGTGTTATCTATATTC
>JANMGS010000132.1:0-6120 GCA_031374745.1 Ferruginibacter sp.
AAGCACTTATTGCCAAATACGAAAAGCAAAGTGAGAATGTAAAAAATAGCCGTGAATTTGAAGCTATCAACAAAGAAATAGAAATGCAACAGCTTGAAGAAAAGCTTTGCGAAAAACATATCAAAGATGCTAACGAAGAAATAGCAGAAAAAGCTTATCAATTGGAAGCAGCCAAAAAAGCGGTGGCTACTAAAGAAACCAATCTAAGTGGTAAAAAAGGTGAGCTAGAAAAAATCATCAGCGAAACAGAAAAGGAAGAGAAACATTATAGCAAAGATATTGCAGCAGCAAGAGCATCCGTAGATGAAAGATTATTGTTGAGCTACGATCGAATTCGCAAAAACTACCGCAATGGCTTATCTGTTGTGGCGGTAGAAAGAGACAGTTGCGGTGGATGTTTCCATGCAATACCTCCACAAAAGCAGAGCGAAATAAAACTTCGTAAAAAAATTATGGTTTGCGAAAACTGTGGAAGAATATTAGTAGATGCAGAATTAAGTGATAGCATAGAAGTAAAATAATCTATTACCCAAATTATAATAGAGGATGATTCTTGAAATACGGAATCATCCTCTTTTTTTGTGCTTAGATTTTCCTTATTGTATGCTTGGTATCATGCCCCTTAGTCCCATATCTACAACAGGCTCACCTTTTGTAGCATCCCATTTGCCATTTCCGTTTGTATCTTTCCATTCAAAACTCTTATTGGTAGATAATGAAATAACTATTACGATATCTTTTGTTTCATTGCCTGTAATTTTCAATTTAGTGCCTCCAGTAAAAGCACCCGTAACAAGGCAAGAGCCCTGCGGTACCGGTGATGTTGCAAAAATTGGATTCACAACAGTTGTTGCATTAGCGGGTGCTTGGCCAATTGTATTGTAACTAAATGGAAAGCCTGCAACCACTCCGTTTGTTTCTGCTCCCCAAAATCCTTGCAGCTTATTTGCATTTACTGTTATAGATTGATTTTTTATTGTAAATGAATTTATATAAGTATTAAAACCTATAAAACCGGCGATAGTAGTTGGAAAATCTTGTGAAATGCTGGTAGGGCCAGCAGGCGGGATATTTATAACAGTATCTAAATGAAAATTCACCTCTAGATTTTGATAAGCAAGTGAAATTCTTACATACTCATACTCTCCCGCAGCCATCGATTTCAATGGAATAGAAAAAAAGTTCTCGTTGTTACTTGCAAAAAATGATTTTGTAAAATCAATTGCAGTTGCTCCACCAGCAGTAGTTTCTGGTGCACGATACACTACAGCGCCACTACCCAAAGCTGTAAATGCAGAAGGTGTAAGTTCTATATAATGAGCACTCATCCTATTCATTGTAGGGTTTTGTGCAGCATTGCCTGCAGGGATTGTAGAAACAGCCCCTATATTGTTCAGCCTTATCTGTGTAGGATCAAATTTAAATTTGAAAACAAGATTGGCTGTTGCCTGTGGAATAATTTCAGCATCTTGTTTTTTACAAGAACTTAAACATACCATTGCCAGCATTAAAAAGAATAATTGGTTTTTTATCATAACATATAGATTTATGATAAAGATGAAAAAGAAAATGCAAATAAAATCTTAAAACTATTTTTCATTTATATCCAAACCCCAATTAATGCCTTTTTTGGTGGCTGGTACGCCTTGCTTTATCCAATCGGCAGGTTTTGCATCTTTTAACCAATAATCAAAAAATTGCGCTAGTCTTACTGATAAATCTTTTCTATTTTTTCTTTCTACCAAGTTATGATCTTCACCATTATATTGTAGCAGCCATACAGGCTTTCCCAACCTGCGCATGGCTGTAAACATTTCTATGCTTTGGTACCAAGGCACAGCACCATCAGCATCATTGTGCATCAATAGAAGGGGTGTTTTTATTTTATCAATCGCAAATAACGGAGAATTTTTAATGTATAAATCTGGTCGTTGCCATAAAGTTGCTCCTATCCTACTTTGCGTTTTTTCGTATTGAAACTGCCTGTTAACACCAGTACCCCAGCGTATACCTCCATAAGCGCTCGTCATATTGCTTACAGGTGCGCCTGCACCCGCAGCCCTAAAAATATTGGTTCTGGTTACCAAATAGGCCACTTGATATCCACCCCAACTTTGTCCCTGTATGGCCATTCTAGTACTATCCACCCAAGGCATTTTACTAAGCATTTTTGCAGCACTTACTACACTATTGTAAGCACTTTGGCCTGGCTCACCTGTTTTGTAATAAATGTTGGGATCAAATACCAAGTAACCATTGCTGGTAAAATAAGGAATATTAATAGTGCTTGCACTGGGCGCTGGTTGCTTGTAACTATACAAACCATCGGCATTGCGTTCGTAAAAATAAAATATGATAGGGTATTTTTTTGTAGAATCAAAATTTTCTGGCTTATACAAAATGCCTTCACTCATTTTTCCATCAAACATTTTCCAACGAATGAGTTCCGCCGAAAGCCAATAGTAAGCCTTTTGTTGCTCAGCTACTTGGGTAAGTTGTTGCATGCTTTTCAAATCGGATGATGTGTACAATTCGGATGAAAGGATATTAGATTTCGTAAAAATATATTGCTCGGCATCTTTTGCTTTTATTGGCGCCGAAAAAGAATACTTTTCTTTTGACAATATTGATGGATTGGCAAATTCATTTACGCTTAAAGTTGCAAAACCAGCATGCTTATCTATTTTAGAAAAGCTTCGCAATAATATTCTTTCAGTAGGTTCTATAAATCGTTTTTCTGGATCCGTATTTATATAATCAAAACTTAGCTTATTTAATCTGCCAAAACCATTGGTCGCATTTTTTGGCATTTCTATCGCTTCGGGATCTACCACCCAAATATCATACTCATCATTTACCATCATGTATTTATCATTGGCTATCCAGCCTGTAAACCCTGCTGCACTTGGGTTATCGGGCACATCGTTTTCTGTATCATACAACGGAACTTTTATTTTATCTGTTACATTTTTGATTATACCTGTACTAACATTATAGGTAAAATAATTTTTTTTCGCTTCGTCATACCAATAAATATACTTACCCATGGGAGATGAACGAAAACGAACCAATGCATTTTTTGCAATTAACTTTCTGCTACCATCCGTAGTATTTATGGTATAAGCAGTAAACAATTCGTTGCCGCTCCATTGAGAAGCAACCCTATTACCTTTACTACTTTGTGCCAATACATAATCTGCATTTCCTTCATTTACCAAACTAATATTTTCTGTACTATCACTTCCAAGTTGTACAATTTTACTGTTTGAAAGATTTACTACCGCTGAATAAGTCCTTTTCAATTCTCTTGATAAATTCTTTAATTGTTGCGGTTGCAAATAATCATCCTTGTAATTCCATACATCCAACCTTGCCAATTCAAAATCTACCAAATTGGTATCTTTTGCAGCTACAATAGGTGTTGTACCAAAAAATAATTTTGTACCGTCTTTACTAAAATTCAACTCCCCATTTTCACTTACTACAAATGCGGCAGGTAAACCTTCGCTATTCTTTTGAGCTAAAACAGTAGCCGTATCATTTCCTTTAGTATGATACCAAAGTTTATAAAATTTTTGCAATGCTTTGGTAGCACTATCCCTTTCTGCAAGAAAACTTAATTTTATTCCCTCTTCATCAAATGCAAAACTCTTGGCATCATTAAACCCTCTCATAATAGTATCCAACTTATTTTGTTGCAAGTCGTACAATAGCACATACGCCTTGCTGGTTGTATCTTTTGCATTCTTAGTGGTTTTTATAACCAGCTTTGTTCCCTTCTTGTCAAAATAATATTCACTTACGAGTTTTATTTTTTTTACTTTATCATTCACTAAATTTTTTATTGTTAGTTCTGTGCCTTCCGAGGCTTTATCTGAAATTGCATCATCTCCTTCTGCATCTTTTTCATTAAAACCATCTGCCTTTTTATAAATTTCTTCTACCGCTTTTTGTGCAGCCATTATCAGTTCTTCTTTTTCTATTTTACCTTTTACAGAATCCAACGATTTTCTAATTAAAGAATCAGCTAATCTTACCAATCCATCAATTTTCATTTTCAAAGAATCCACCACAGGTTTTTTCTTAGCCGTATCTGCCAACGGTTTTTCTGCCAAATAAGCCAACCATCCACTCCCCTTTTCAGGTGCTTTCACAGATTTAACCAATGGTATTTTTACCAAACTGTCCGTACCTAAAATAGCAATGGCAAAAGAATCTTTCGGCATTTCATCGGTTTTTTTCTTTTTTATTTTTGCTTGCCTTGTATCTGCAAAGCGTGGCTTTATTTTATAAAAAACATATTTGCTATCAAAAGAAATGATGGCGGCATAACCTCTTTCGGCACTTTGTTTTTTGCCGGTTAGTAAATCATGTATTACCAATACGCCATCTCCTTCTTGAGGGTTGATTGTATACACTGCATATTTACCATTATTGCTTATAACTCTTTCCCCTACAGATTTCCACCCATCATACACATTGTGCGTAATCGGCATTTTTGTTTGAGCCATGGCAGCAGAGGATACCAATAAAAACGATAGCAATAGTAGTTTGTTCATAAAAAAATTAACGTTTGGTTTTATTATAAAGTTATTAAATTAATCAGGTATTTCGTCCCTATTCTCTACACTATTGGAAGCATGTTTTTTCTGCGCCTCAAACCTTGCTTTTCTTTGTGCTTTTGCTTCTAACCTTTTTTCAAATTTTGGCACATCCCATTTTTGCATTAAGTCATTTGCAACGGTTGTATCCAATTGCATTTTATCATAATCACCTATGGCATCTCTTTGTCTAAAAGCCTCATAAACACTCACTGCACAGGCTACAGAAATATTGAGCGACTTTATCATTCCTACTTGTGGAATGATAAAATTCCCATCGGCCATCGCAATAATTTCTTCACTACAACCATCGTGTTCATTGCCAAAAACCAACGCCACTTTTTTGGTAAGGTCAAGTTCATATAAGCCTACAGCATCGGTACTTAAATGGGTGGTATAAATCTTATCAAACTTTTTTCTTAAGGCAGCAATACACTCATTGAGATTGTTAAATTGATGTATGGTTAGCCAATTTACTGCACTACTCGATGCCTTTGTACTCCACGCTTCATGCGCTCCAATTTTTGTATTTAAAATATAAATATCTTGAATACCTACAGCATCGCAAGTGCGCATTACTGCAGCAATGTTGTGTGGGTCGTTTACATTCTCCAACACAACAGTGAGCCCTGGTTGTCGTTTGGCAAGTACCTCATTTATTCGTTCTGTTCTTTCGGGGGTCATAATTTATTTTACTACCGTTTTTTGTATTTATAGAAACAAAGGACAATTTACAGTTACCATCATTCTCTTATAACAATTAGTTCATCCTGCTCAGTCCATTTTACAATTCTGCTGGGCAAAGCATTTGTTTCTTCTTTTCTTTTATACTCACAAACATAATCAACTCCATTTATAATAACATTACTTATATCAAAAAATACTGGCACCGATTTTTCACCAGAAATATTGGCTGATGTAGATACAATGGGTTTACCAAACGCATCTATCAATATTTTACAAAATTCGTCTTTTACAACTCTAATCGCAATTGTTCCATCTTCGTTTATTAAATTGGCTGCTAGTTTTTTTGCTTTGGGGTATATAATCGTTAATGGTTTATTGGTAGTTGCTAATAAACTTTTTATCTTATCGGAAGGTGCTGTACTATAATATTTAATTTCATTTTCACTTGCTACTAAAATAATCATACTCTTCTTTTCATCACGCTGTTTCAACGCATAAATGTTGGCTACTGCGGCTGCATTGGTAGCATCACAACCTATTCCCCAAATAGTATCTGTAGGATATAGTATTATTCCGCCCGCTGTAAGTACCCTCAAACAATTTTCTATGTCTTTTGCAAAATTCATTTAACCCAAAATTTTTATAACATTTCCTATAATCAAATTTTCATCCAATTGCAATAAACATTCTGGTACGCCGTATACTTTGCATGTGTTTTTTACACAAGGCTCGCATGGGAGTTTGCCCAATCGCATAGTGATGCAATTTTCTTTGTTATAAGGTGCCGTATTGTTTTCGTTGCCTGCACCAAAAAAACGATTGTGCTTTTTGG
>JANMGS010000143.1:0-2975 GCA_031374745.1 Ferruginibacter sp.
CATGGAACTTAGAAAATACAAACAGGAACTAGGTACATTGGTGAGTTATGAGATGGGTAAAAGCTTGCAAGAAGGAATGGGTGAGGTACAAGAAATGATAGATATATGCGACTTTGCAGTAGGATTATCCAGACAATTACATGGGCTTACCATGCACAGCGAAAGACCCGGCCATCGGATGTACGAACAATATCATCCGCTAGGAATTGTAGGAATCATTTCTGCTTTTAATTTTCCTGTAGCTGTATGGAGCTGGAACAGTATGCTAGCGTGGGTTTGTGGTGATGTGAGCATATGGAAGCCAAGCGAAAAAACACCTCTTTGTGGCATAGCATGTCAACATATTATTCAAACTGTTTTTAAGAAAAATAATGTACCAGAAGGTGTATCTGGATTAATAAGTGGTGGAAGAAATGTGGGTGAATGGATGAGTGCAGATACCCGTGTAGCATTGGTAAGCGCAACAGGTAGTACACGTATGGGGAAAGCTGTAGCTGCTACTGTAGGCCAAAGACTTGGTAGAAGCTTACTAGAATTGGGTGGTAATAATGCGATTATCATTTCGGCCGAAGCAGATATAAATATTGCCATTACAGCTGCTGTATTTGGTGCTGTAGGTACCGCAGGCCAACGTTGTACAACTACCAGAAGACTCATCATACACGAAAAAATATACAATAAGTTTAAAGAAAGATTGATAAATGCTTACAGCCAATTAAAGATTGGGAATCCGCTAAATGAGAAAATGCATGTAGGGCCATTGATTGATAAAGATGCTGTAAAAAATTATCTACATGCCATTGAAAAATGCAAAGAAGCTGGCGGAAAATTTATTGTAGAAGGTGGGGTATTAAAAGGTAAAAACTTTGAAAGCGGTTGCTATGTAAAACCATGTGTGGCAGAAGCAAAAAACAGTTTTGATATAGTGCAACATGAAACTTTTGCCCCTATTCTTTACATCATGAAATATAAAACCATGGACGAAGCCATTGCTTTACAAAATGGTGTGCCACAAGGATTATCTTCTGCAATTGTAACCAATAACTTAAGGGAAGCCGAGTTGTTTTTATCGCAAGCAGGAAGTGATTGTGGAATAGCAAATGTAAACATTGGCACATCCGGTGCAGAAATAGGCGGAGCTTTTGGTGGAGAAAAAGAAACAGGCGGCGGTAGAGAAAGTGGCAGCGACGCCTGGAAAGTTTATATGCGCAGGCAAACAAATACGATAAATTATACCGATAAATTACCATTGGCACAAGGCATTCGATTTGATTTGTAAGCTATAATAAAGGGCCAAAATGTACATACAGACAATTCGAATAAATTTCATAAAAAATGTACAAAATGGATAGCTGGTGTTGGCTACAATTTATTAAAGATTATTTTCGTGAAATATTAATAATTAAATAAATAAACAAAATGAATAAAATTACCTTTCTTTTTATTGGGTTGGTTTTTGGTTTTTCTTCGGCATTTGCACAAAAAGAAGTACCAAAAAACTGGCATCAATTAGACCCTACCACGTCGGGCTATAACGGAATAAGTTTGGATAAAGCTTATAGCCTTATTAAAACAAAAAAATTAAAAAGTAATAGGGTTATTGTTGCCGTTATTGACAGTGGCATAGATACTTTACACGAAGACCTAAAACCAATACTTTGGACCAACCCCAAGGAAATACCGGGCAATGGAATTGATGATGACAAAAATGGCTTCATTGATGATGTACATGGGTGGAATTTTATAGGTGGAAAAGACGGACGAAATGTAAAAGAAGACAGTTACGAAGCTGCTAGGGTTTACCATAGATTTAAATCAAAATATGATGGCAAAGATGTTAAGGTAAGTGACTTAAATGAAGCAGATAAAAAAGAGTATGCTGACTTTAAAAGGGCAGAGCAAAAAGTAATAGGGACAGAAGAAGATGGTCCATCTTATGCTATGCTTAAAAAAGTAGAAACAAATTTATTGAAAGCAGATGAGCTATTGAAAAAAGCGGTTGGAAAAGAGGAGTACACAGGAAATGACCTTGATGCATATGTAACCAAAACGGATGAAGAAAAAAAATCGAAACTCCTATTAATGGGGATTATGAAGCCTGCTGGAGCGATGGATCAAACAAGTACAGCTTTCATTGGAGAACTTACGCAATATTTAGAAAGTTTACAGAAAAAAGAAGAAGCAAAAACGGTTGCCCCAAAAGCAATAAGACAAGAAATTGTGGGAGACAATGAAGCCGATATTAATGACCGTTTTTATGGCAACAATGATATTATGGCAAGCACTCCTTTTCATGGTACGCATTGTTCGGGCATTATTGCAGCAGTAAGAAACAATGGCAAGGGTGTAGATGGTATTGCAGACAATGTGCGCATTATGATGTTGAGAGCTGTACCAGATGGGGATGAGCACGATAAAGATATTGCCAATGCCATACGTTACGCTGTAGACAATGGTGCACAAATTATTAGCATGAGTTTTGGTAAAGATTTTTCTCCAGAAAAACAATGGGTGGATGATGCATACCGTTATGCTGCAAGCAAAAACGTATTGCTGGTTCATGCTGCTGGCAATGATTCAAAAAATGTAGATACCACTTATAATTTCCCCAATCCATTTTATATAGATGGAAATGGAAGAGCAAATAATATTATTACTGTAGGTGCCAGTGGCGATAAAAAGAATGGTGGACTCACTGCTTCTTTTAGCAACTATGGCGTAAAAGAAGTAGATGTGTTTGCTCCGGGTGTAAATATAAATTCTACTGTACCTGGTGGCAATACATATGGCAATGCAAGTGGAACGTCTATGGCTTGCCCTGTTGTAGCAGGTATTGCAGCTTTAATATTGCAATACTACCCAAATCTTACAGCCCTTCAATTAAAAGAAGCAATTGAAAAATCTGCTGTTGTATCTAAAGAAAAAGTAGATAACCCCGAAACCAAAGAAAAGGTGTTGTTGAGTACACTTTCTAA
>JANMGS010000151.1:0-1811 GCA_031374745.1 Ferruginibacter sp.
TTTTGCAATAAGTGCCGCCCCCGCAGTTTCAAATATCGTAGCAGGTACACAACTAGGTGCACCAAAATGAAATTTAAAAGGTACTTTTTTGCCATTTTCTATCATAAAATATACACCCTCTATGCCACAAACATTGGCTATTTCGTGGGGGTCGCTTATGGTACCCGTTGTACCATGTAACACAGCCAACCTTGCAAACTCAGATGGTATAAGCATGCTACTTTCTATATGTACATGGCTATCAATAAAGCCAGGGAGTATGAAAGTATCTGATTCTTTTGCATTATTGTCTAATAAGTTAATTACTGCTATTTTATTATCGATGACAACTATTTCACCATAAAAAATGTTTTGGCCAACTATGTCTACAATGTTTCCTTTTATATTAAATGTGTTTTTCACCGTTAAAATGTTTGTTTAGCCGTTTGTAAAAATTTATAATATGTTTAAGGATGCAAATGTATTGATATGCTATATTTGTGAAGCAAAATTGTTTTGCACTAACTTTAAAACGCATAAAATGAAAATGTTTAAAAAATTATTATTCGCAGGGTTGGCCTTTACCGCATTAAGTGCAAGTGCACAAACTGCTGAAGAAATTGTAGCTAAAAATATAGAAGCAATGGGTGGTGCGGCAAAAATTGCAACACTTACTTCTGTAAAAAAGACGGGTACAATGAGTGCACAAGGTCAAGAGTTCCCTGTAACCATGACGATTGAGCACATGAAAGGATTTCGTATGGATTTAGAAATTATGGGTACTTCAAATTATCAAATAATTACACCCACTAAATCCTCCATGTTTTTCCCTATACAGCAAATGACTGAGCCAAAAGTAGGCACCGATGAAGAAGTAAAAGAACAACAATCTGCATTAGACATTCAAAGTGCATTGTATAATTACAAAGAAAAGGGCTCTACCATTGAGTTAGTAGGAAATGAAAAGGTTGATGGAGTAGATGCTTACAAATTGAAAATAAGTAGAAAAGATGGTAAAGTCGGATTTTATTTTATTGATAAAAAAACCAATTGGGTTATAAAAACAATAACAAAAGGTAAAGGGCCAGATGGTGTAGAACAAGATATGGAAACGCCTTATGGCGATTACAAACAAAATGCAGATGGATTTTGGTTTGCATATACAACCGCTTTTCAAGGAGGTAATGTAGCAGTTACTTTCGAAAAAATAGAAACAAATATTAAGATAGATGAAAATATTTTTAAAGATTAATTTTATCTTTTAATTTGTGAAAGTGTAAATGCCTCTGAATTTTCGGAGGCATTTATATTAAAAAAATACTTATTTATCTAAAATATCTGGTCTTCTCAGAGTCGTCCTTTCCAATGCTTGCTCCTGCCTCCAGTTTTCTATTAACTTATGGTTGCCACTTTTTAATACATCTGGTATAGCCCATCCTCTAAATACTTCGGGCCTCGTATACACAGGCGGCGCAAGCAAGTTGTCTTGAAAAGAATCTGTGAGTGCAGAAGTCTCATCATTTAATACACCAGGAATTAACCTGCCTATTGCATCTGTAAGCACTGCCGCAGCAAGTTCTCCACCACTTAATACATAATCGCCAATAGAAATTTCTTTTGTTACAAAATGATCCCTAAAACGTTGGTCTATTCCTTTGTAATGGCCGCATATCAGCAATAGATTATTTTTTAAGGAGAATTGGTTGGCCATTTTCTGGTTGAAGTTCTCTCCATCGGGAGTAAGAAAAATCACTTCATCATAGTTGGTATTTTTTTGGAGTGCTTCAATTGCATTTAC
Source organism: Ferruginibacter sp. (assembly GCA_031374745.1). Classification (GTDB taxonomy): domain Bacteria; phylum Bacteroidota; class Bacteroidia; order Chitinophagales; family Chitinophagaceae; genus Ferruginibacter. The sequence continues at coordinate 1,778 of JANMGS010000151.1, forward strand.
CAAAGGCTCTATCATCATTACCATACCTGCACCG
>JANMGS010000158.1:0-2217 GCA_031374745.1 Ferruginibacter sp.
GGAATTTTCTTTTGGGCGAAGCTTTGCAAACTTGCTATGGACAAAAGGATGATTAAAAATTGTTTCATGTAGGTTAGTTTAAATGGTAATGTAAATATGGTACTTGGTTTTGTGTTAAAAAAGGGTGATTGTATAAGTGTGGAGGTTGGGTGTATAAGTGTGTTATTTTATTTCTATATCAAAACATTTTAGTATTTCACAATCTTCACATTTATCATTTCTAAAAGTAAATTTTATACAAATACTTGCCTTTATGGTGCAACAAGGAAAACTAGATTTTAAAGGAAGCACAAAATGTAATTGAATTGGTGATGTCAAAGAAAAAGTACTACCTCCATTTGCCCAATTAATTTCTCTTGGGTTATGGTGCTGAGATGGAATAAAAGGAAGTGATTTTGCAATGCCATTTACCAAAACAGTAGCTGGCATCGGAATACCTGAGCCATTTATTAAACTTCCCCATGTTATTGGATTCGTAATACACTTTAAACAAACATCACTTTTTTTACCTTTTTCATCAACAGCATATATAGTAACTTTTTCTACAGTGGCTCTTATGTTGGTAAGCGTACTGCTTAGGCCGGTAAAAGCAAATGATTGTACTATTTCTGTACCGTTTAAAAAAGTATTTGCAAGCGCACTAACGGTGGTAGAATTAATTATTTGAGTATCGCAATTTTTGCAAGGTGATGGAGGTAATGGTGGACAATCTTTTTTAATTTTTATTTCACATTGGCTGCAAAGCGAATCGTTACAATATGCCTGAATGGTAAATGTATAGTTGCCATTGGGAAGCCCTGCTGGTATTGTAAAAATAGTGTTACTTGTACTTACTAAACCACTACTATTGTAAAGGCTATATACAACATTGGCAGTGCAATTGGAATCGGCGCAATTGTATATGCCTGAAATATCCAAATCTTGATTGCAATATTTTTTATTAATATTAAATGGAGCAGGGTTTTTACAATTTAATGTTGCAATAATTTTTCCAGTATTATCTTTAACCGCTGGTTCTTCTTTCCAATAGCTGCCTTTACAGCAATCAATTTGGCAGGTTACTACTATTTTTACTTCGCAAGTTTTACAAACAACACCGTTTACAATAATGCTACCAGTTAATGTATATGTACCACTTGTGGTAAAGGTAAAATTTAAAGGGTTTGTAGCAGAAACATTCGTTTGTGTAGCCAACACATTTCCACTAGCATCCTTTAGTGTTTCATTTAGTATTGCGATACATGTAGTGGGGCAAGCAATTGTTGCCGAAAAAGATATTGGTTGATTGCATGGTACCTGTATTTCATTATTACATTCAATAAAATTTTTGGTGGTGGAAGGTAATAGAAGATAATATGCTTTTATAGTACAGTTGGCAGTTTCGCAGGTACATGCGGGTACACAGGCTAAAGTGTAAGTGCCAGTTGCAGTACAACCATTAACATCCGTAACGGTCACAGTATAAGACCCAGATGGTACATTTATTAAATCTTTAGATGTTGCACTATTGCTCCACAAATAAGTAAAAGGTGCAGTGCCGCCTGACGTGGTAAGGGTAATATTACCATTGTTTACTGTTGAAAGTAACGGCACACAAACAGGTGTGCCCGTTAAAGTAATGGTAGATGATATTAGTGGAATGGTGACCGTACTTGTTTGGGTACATGTACCCGATGTAACGGTAACAGTATAACTACTACCACCAATTAAACCAGTTGCTGTTGCTGTAGTTTGCACAGGCAGTGTGTTCCATGAATAGGTGTAAGAACCAGTACCACCTGATGCTACTACCGTTGCAGTGCCTTTTTTTGCGGTGCAGGTATCGGGGGTGGTAGTAGTAGTGAGGGTGATGTTGCAGGGTGGCGAAGTGCAAAAAGTGATTTGAGTTGGTATACTTTTATATACTGTTGTACCATCACCTAATTGACCATAATTGTTTGAACCCCAACCCCATAGTGTGCCATCTGTTTTTAAAGCATGAGAATTATGCCAACCAGTAGCTACAGACAACCAATCGTTTAATGTACCAACCAAAGTTGGAATATTTTTAGGCATCAACGTTCCATCCCCTAATTGACCACTGCCATTATATCCCCACGACCAAATAGTATTATCATTTTTAATTCCAAGCGAATGCACATTAGTTGCTTTTACATTTTTCCAATTTGTTGCTATTCCAATTTGGGTTGGTATATTTTTTTGAACTGTAGTTCCATC
>JANMGS010000181.1:0-3333 GCA_031374745.1 Ferruginibacter sp.
TTAAAAAGGTTTTCAACAATGGAAAACATCATAGAAAAAAACAAAGACACATCTTACATTAATAACTTACTGCGAGAAATGTCGGCAGCCAACCTAAAAAAACAAAATATTCCTTCTCAAGATAAAGGTCTTTTAAGTTCGATTAAATGGTATGAAACAAATTATATTCCCAAAGGTTGGAAAAACATTGCAGTGCCTGGATATTGGGAAGACCAGGGCATCAAAGATTTGAATGGGGTGGTATGGTACAGAAAGGAAATAGATGTTTCAGAAAGTATGATAGGCAAAAAGCAACAGGTTTTTTTGGGTCGAATTGTAGATGCAGATATTTTATATATTAACGGAAAACAAATTGGCAACACAACTTATATGTATCCACAAAGAAGGTACACAATTCCCGCAGGAATATTAAAGGCGGGGAAAAATATTGTTGTAGTAAAAGTAACCAACAACACTGGCAAAGGAGGCTTTTTACCCGATAAGCCATATTGTCTGTTTGCAGGTATTGATACCATAGATCTAAAAGGATTTTGGCAATATAAAGTTGGGGAAGTATTTATGCCTAATACAGATATTAATTCCGTTGCAAATATTAACTTGCAAAACCAACCAATGGCCCTGTACAATGCAATGGTAGCACCTGTAATTAATTACTCCATTAAAGGCTTTGTTTGGTATCAGGGAGAAAGCAATGTAAGCCGGGCAAAAGACTATAATGCACTACAAGAAGCCCAAATAAATGATTGGCGCAGTAAATGGCAACAAGGAGAAATTCCTTTTTTATATGTGCAATTACCCAACTACTTAGATGCAAATTATCTTCCGTCAGAAAGTCAATGGGCAGTAATGAGGGAGGCACAATTAAAAACACTTTCTATTTCTAATACAGCAATGGCTGTCGCCATTGATATTGGCGAATGGAATGATATTCACCCCGACAATAAAAACGACGTTGGTGTACGTTTGGCGCTTGCAGCTAAAAAAATAGCTTATGCAGAAAATATTGTCTTCTCAGGTCCACTTTTCGAAAATGCAGTTGTTGAAAAAAACAAAATAGTAATCTCATTTAAATATTCCGAAACAGGCTTAACAACAAACGATGGCGAGGAATTAAGAGAGTTTGCCATAGCCGGTGCCGATAAAAAATTTGTGTGGGCAAAGGCTAACATTGTAAATGATAAAGTGATTGTATGGAGTGATGATATAGAAGAACCCCGTTATGTACGATATGCATGGGCGGATAATCCTAACGTAAATTTTTATAATAAAGCAGGTTTACCCGCATCTCCATTTAGGACAGATAATTAATAAAATTTTATTATGTACAATTACAATTTCAGAAAAGTCATGTAGTAAACTCATTTATTTTTATACAGATGATTCTGATTTAATTAAAAAAAATTAAAAGTATGTTCTTTAAAAAAAATACATTTTATAGTATTCTAATTGCAGCTGGATTAAGTGTTAGTTGCTCCAATAATAAATTACCAAAATCTTTCCCTGTTACATCAGATAACAAAGGCTTAAAAGATTATTATAAAAATTATTTTGTAATAGGCGTTGCGGTATCGCCACAAGCATTAAAAACGGATGAAGCATCAATTATACAAAGAGAGTTTAATAGTATGACCGCAGAAAATGCCATGAAATGGGAAGCAATACATCCAAAACCAGCTACATATAACTGGAAAGATGCTGACTCTATTGCTGCATTTGCAAAGAGAAATAATATGAAACTACGTGGGCACACTTTGTGCTGGCACAACCAAACACCCATATGGCTATTTAAAGATGCGGAAGGTAAACTTGTAACCAAAGAAGTATTGTATGCAAGAATGAAAGAGCACATTACAACAGTTATAAATAGATACAAAGGCACTATTTATGCATGGGACGTGGCAAATGAAGTTATATCAGATAAAAAAAACGAATACTTTCGCCCATCGTTCTATTATCAAATAGCAGGAGAAGAATTTATAGAAAAAGCGTTTGAATTTGCACATGAAGCCGATCCCAAAGCAAAACTTTTTTACAATGATTATAACGAAATAAACAGTGTAAAAAGAGAGAAGATAATAAGAATGATAAAAAATTTACAAGCAAAAGGAATACCGATTAATGGAATAGGATTGCAGGCGCACTGGGCAGTGAATGAACCTTCGAAAAGCCAATTAGAAACTACACTAGCTGAATTTACAAAGCTTGGGTTAGAAGTACAAATTACCGAACTCGATATTTCTGTTTACCCAAAAGAACACGATCCTAGAGAAAGAAAAGCAGCAGATACTGCCATGACCTTTACACAAGAAAAAGAAATAAAACAAATTGAAGTTTACAGCATGGCTTTTGACTTATTTAGAAAATATAAAAAACAAATTTCGTCTGTTACGTTTTGGAATATTTCTGACAGAACAAGTTGGCTTGATAATTTTCCGGTAAAAAATAGAAAAGATTATCCGCTGTTATTTGATAAAAATCTCCTACCAAAAAAAGTGTATTGGGAAGTGTTAAAGTTTTAAAAAAATGCTGCTATGATTAATAGATACGCCATTTTATATGAATCTTTTTATTTTTTTCGAATAATTAAATAAAATAATGTGATAATTAAATTAGTTTAACTCAAAGCATTGTTATTCATTAAAGTATTCGTTTACTGCAAATACATCGTTACTAAATTAGGTCGAATGCTATAGTCTGTTTACATATCATTATAAATTTTTTCGTTTTTAAATCTATTTTTTGCTTGCCCCATTTTACGTACTTGTTAAAAAGCCAAAAAAGATACTGGATAGAATTTTTGGCATATAAATAATGTGGGTGCTAGATAAACCTGCAGAATACTCATGAAGCAAGTGTACTAAAGCTCAAAATCCATTTACGCACCAGTTGTTATCCATACATGAATCCAAATTCGAAGCTCTGAATAGGCATTTTTTTTAATTCCTTTCTAGGTAGGTTATGCTCAAAGAAAAAAAATGATTTAGACGAAAGAAAATTCAGCCATTATTGAAATAAACCTGTTGACTGATACAACCTTCAGTATCTCCGCAGGACGCCCTTCAGAATCCCTAGGTCTGGGCTTTATTTTTTAAACCCCTTTAAAAGCATCAATTTAACGGGGTTTTCTTTTAATCTACACTTCATTTCCCCCCTCATTATCAATACCATAAATTTGTGGTAAGGTAATTGCTTATTAGCCACGAATGTTTATTTTTACCGATAATTGATATACACTGAGAACATTTTTAAAAATATTATTGGGCTTTGCAATTGTGTTACTGTTTTGGGCGGTACTCATTGGTATGCACTTTTTCTTGTATAGTACCAATAAAT
>JANMGS010000291.1:0-4659 GCA_031374745.1 Ferruginibacter sp.
AAATTATTTCGAAAAAGCGGCCCTTCTTCTTTCAAAAAGCGATCCTTCCTACAAAGATTTTATAATAGCGTACAAAATAAATATAGGTTCATGCTTGGTTAGATTAGAGAAATTCAAAGAAGCCGATGATATTTACTCCTCTTTATTACAATACAAAATAACGACCAATGAAATTTTGCAAAATGTAGGATTTGTAAATCTAAGTATAGGTAATAACCTTAAAGCAATTGACTATTATAAAAAAATAAAATACAATAACAGCACTAATATTATTCTTTATAACCAACTAGGTAAAGCATATGTAAACTTGGCAAAAAAAGACTCAGCAGAAAAATATTATATGCTCGCATTAGAAGAAAATAAAAAATGGAACGATACAAGAAAAAATAATGCGCATGGAATAACGTATCAATATATAGCTGATAAATTCGTAGCAGAAAAAAACTATGTTAACGGCATTGATAATTACCAAAAAGCTGTTCTCCAGTTCTATCCAGATTATAATGAAACTAATGTTTACAAAAACCCGACAATATTCTCCGGTATCTTTTCTTACATAAACCTTTTTAATACCCTTGCTGCAAAAGCGGGTGCATTTGAAAAATTATACGAACAAGATAAAAAACAAACTTCGTTAGACGCTGCATTAAATGCTTATCGTTCTGCTTTTTTTTTGGCTGATTATGTAGAAAAAACCTACGATAGTGATGAGGCTAGATTATTTTTGAACAAAATAAAATATAGGGTACATGATAGGCCAATTCATATAAGTCTTCAGTTATATGAAATCACAAAAAACAACCATTATTTAGAAGAAGCCTACAATTTTGATCAGCAAAATAAAGCAAGTGTACTGTCTCTAAATGTGCAGGAGTCATCAATAAAAAGTCAAACAGTTACAGATGCTGGTTTGTTTGAAAAAGAGACTTCTATTAAAACCAATATTACACGACTTTCGCTTAAAGCGACACAAATAAATGATAGTAATGAATTAGAAAAAATAAAAGCTGAAACAAGAGACAACGAAATAGAACTGGGGAAGTTGCAAGATAAAATAAATGAATTACCTGGATACAAAATAAAAAAATATGCAAATGCTATTCCTACAATAGCTTCTCTGCAAAAAATATTGAATAAAAAAACAGCCATTCTCTCTTACCACTTATCGGAAAACGAATTGGTTATTTTATGGATTTCCAGCAATGATATAAGTTATACAAAGCAGGCAATTGATTCTACTTTTTTTAGCACGGTCAAATCGTTTAAAGCATCACTAAACTTTACTAAAAGTGGGCAAAAGTATGATGGAGACGCCGTCTCGCTTCAATTATACAATGTCACCATAAAACCAATTTTTAATAAATTAGAACATATAGAAAACTTACTCATTATACCCGATGATGAATTGAATAGTTTACCTTTTGAAGCTTTAAATGACGAGAATGGAAATTATTTATTCGAAAAATTTAGTGTGCAATACCAATATTCTACTGCATTGCTAAAAAATAATGTAAACGATAAGACATTCAATACGGTACTAGCTATGGCACCTTTTGCCAGCCGAGGAAATGAAGAATTTACACAACTTATTTTTACAAAAAAGGAAATAGAAAATTTGAAAGGCGATATTTTATCGGACAGCGCTGCCACAAAAAATAATTTCCTTGCAAAGGCAACTAAGAGTGGTATTATTCACTTAGCTACACACACCATAGTAAACGATACCTTCCCAGAAAAATCCTTGATTGCATTTTACCCGTTTACAAATTTCGCAACAAATGAAAATAATTTATATGCGCAAGAAATATATAATCTAAAGTTAACTGGTACAAAATTAGTTGTTTTAAGCGCCTGCGAAACAGGCAATGGGCAACTATCAAAGGGTGAAGGATTGATGAGCTTAGCAAGAGCTTTCACCTATGCGGGATGCCCAAACATCATTGCCTCATTATGGAAAGCAGATGATAAGTCAACCGCTTGGATTATGCAGCGATTTTATCATTACTATTACAACAAAAGCAGTGCTGCTTCCTCTTTACAAAAAGCAAAAATTGATTATATAAATTCTCCAGAAATTGAAAAGAAGTATAAAAGCCCCAACTACTGGGCCCATTTGGTGCTTACGGGAATACCTGAAAAAGAAGTAAGTTCATATGGTTGGTTATGGGTAATTTGCATCAGCAGTTTTTTAATCCCATTATATTATCTTTTTGTAAAAAGAAAAAAGCGTACTAATGATAACAATATTATGCTATAAAGTACGCTTGTTTTGGGGGATACAAATTATTAAATAGTTTATCTCACAAAAAATATAACGCAATTTCTGCTATTTACATTATGGGGGTTTCCGTTGTAATTCGATTGGGAATACTATTTTGAAAATTCTGGAAAATTAATTTTCATGTTCCAATCAAAAATCAATCGCCCTGAATAAGCTTTTAGGGTTTTGTGCTAAAAACTTATCCATTAAAGGAACGATGCGTAGAATATATAATAACATCGGAAAAATATCCAAATATTATTTCTACATTCATTGGTAACTATTTGTTGCAAAAATGTAACCAAAAAGCGAAATTGTTAATAAACAATTGCCTTTATTTCAAACAATACAAATGATATCAATACTTTATATAAAGCAATCTTAAATTAAGCATAAATACATTTGTAATTTTATCATTATACAAATGTTTGGGATTATTTTTTATTTCTTTAAAAATGGGATATGCTTTTTTAATGTCTTTGTTTTTAAGATAAGCCAACGCTAAATAATATTGTGCGTCATCATTAAAGCTGTTTTGTTGTTGGGCAATATTAAGTTCCAATACTTTTTTGAATGACTCAATTGCATTTTTGAATTTTTTTGTTTCTAGGTAAGATACACCTACAAAAAAAATTTCTTTTACAGCAGGGTTTTTTATGTCCATAAAATTCCCAATAACAGACTCGTATTTTTTTTCCTGAAACAATTTTTCTAAAACAGCAATTTCTTCCGCTCCCCTGTTCACATTTACTTCATAGGTTTTATACTCATTTGCAAACATTTTATCACTCGTAATAGTAGCATATTGATATACTCCCAAGCAAAGCAATCCAATTAATAAAGATGCCGCTATTTTCATGGAAATTTTGGCGATGCGCCTCACCAACCCAACTGCTGTAGCAGATTTATTGTTCTCCATTTCTAGCATCATTTCTTTGTGAATAAAACCAACTTTATACTTCAAACCATACAATTTAACAGCCGATTTTGTAAGCGATAGATTCGCCAACTCTTGTTGCAAATCCGTTTGCTGGTTCAATTGAACTTCCACTATACTCCGATTGTCTGAAGAAAGTTCATCATCCAAGTATTCAATTAATTTATAGGTATTAATATTATTACTATTCATTTTGTAAAGCAGTTTTTAAGGTTTTGGCCAACAATGGATTGGCTGTTAATAGTTCTAACAATTGCTTCATACATTTACTTTTCTTATTTCTCAATGCTTGCTCAGTTTCGTATTCAAGGTCTATCAATATTTCTTTCATAGATGCATTCTCATAATAGAACGCCAACAAAATCTTTTTACAGGTTTCTCCTAATTCCGCAACAATGGACAAAATTTCTTTTCTACTTTCATTTTGGTTTATAAGCTGGGTAACAGCAGGGATAGCTAAATCTTTCTCTTTTTCAAAAACCATGTTTCTTGTCTCTGCCCTCCCTCTTTTTTTCAGCTCATTTAACCAAAGATTCCTATTGATGGTAAACAGAAAAGTTTTAATGCTGGATTCTCCCCTGAATTTATTTTTTTGAACCAAATCTATAAACGAAACTAATACTTCTTGAAATAAATCCTGTGCATCCTCTTCGTTTCCATTGTTTTTACAGATGTATACCGAGAGCATTTCATAATAGGCCCGATACATGTACCTTATTGCATCCTCTAGCACTTTGTTAACGGGTGATTTTATTGCATCTGTTAACTCCGTATCTGTGTACTTCCTTTCAATTTTCATTACTCGAACATATATTAGTAAACGATTGGGGTGAATTTGTAACCAATATACCTACTTTTTTATTCATTTCTTCAAATTACTGTGCTCCCAATCATTAGCACATTTTTAACACTAAAATTATCCTAAAAAGCGTCTAAAATAAAATGATATGATATTATCATTTACCTTTAACATGTAAAACTTCATACAATGAAAACACTACTACTCATATTATCAATTGCACTGTTTGCTTCATGCAGCACGGCTTATAAAAGCGGGCAAACGCCTGACGATGTTTATTTTTCAAAACCTAAGGTTGTAGTAGAAGAAACCGATCGCTACGAAAAGCGCGTGGACAGCTATGAAGACAGGCAAATAAGAATGGCTATTTATGACCAAAGGTGGCGCACACTTGACTATAGTTATGATTATGACTGTCGCTATAGTCCATACAATTATGGCTACAGCTATGGTTACTATTACAACCCTTTTTACTATCCTTATCCAGTATATGCAGGTGGTATAAAATTTGTAAATCCTAAGAACACGACCATTCGCAAAGCAAACCTTGGTGGGTACAACAATACGGTAACCACTTATACTCCGTCAAAAGGATCGGGTACTGTAAGAACAACTACGATACGCAGGTACAACAACAGCAATACACAAAATAGCAATAACGAA
>JANMGS010000308.1:0-2234 GCA_031374745.1 Ferruginibacter sp.
GAAACGTTACGTAAGAATAAAATATTTCTATCTGTAGCTATAAATAGAACAGTTTAGTAAAATCTATTTATTCATTATAATTAATAATACAATGCTTAATAATCTGCTCCTCCACATCCTTCTATAAATGCCTTTAATATATTTCCAATAGTTGCTCTAAATCCCGGGCTTAGTATTATGGCATTTCCCGCATCATATTTTATATAACTTCCACTGTTTAATGTAGCAGTTGAAGTAATGGTGTTTGTAACTTCACTTTTTTTAAGGGTATTGCTTGTAAAAGTACCAGATAAAACAGCGTTAACTGGACAATCTACACAATATTTAGAAAACCAAGTACCCCATCTACTTGCCCCTGGCCCTGGGTCACGTGGGGTTGCGTACTCCCCAGCCATCCATACTGTCTTATCATCGGAAGGGTCTAAACAAATGCCGGAATAATCACCCCACCTATTGCGACCGCCAAAAACTCTGTCGTAAATATCTTCTCCAAATTTGGTTACATAAACTATAGCATTGCTGTACGCTCCATCGCCCGGATGCCAAATACCTACTGCGGAGGCACCATAAGTTGTTGTAGAAAAGTAAGAGCAAGAAACAAGCATCACACCATTGGCATTTACTGTTAAATTTGGAAATGCTGTCATCCATGTGCCAGCTGGATCATAGAAAGCTGCCATGTCTATAACGGCTAGCGTGCTGTTATTGAAAGAAGCAAACGTGGCTCCTGATGAACTTGGTGAACCACTTGGATATGTGCCTGTAAAAGCAATATAACCAACATTACCTCTTAGAATATAAGAAAGCACCCTCGAATCTCCTCCATTTATTTTTATGGAAGTACCGGCCTGAGGTAATATATCGCCAGCAGGATTGCCCCATGCATAAGGATAATCAATGGTTGAAAGTGCACTCATTGTAGGAGCTGAAGCACTTCCTGAAATTGTATTTCTATACAATTGACCAACGGAGCCATTTTGTTGTGCCACACAAAATACATCAGAAACATTGTCGTAAGAAGTAGCCGGCACTAATGTAAAATAACTTGCATCCTGAAAGTAATTAGTAGATGCTGCAACAATACCATTGTACAGATCTAATTTATTATAAACATATGTTCTTACAAAACTAGCAGATGTTCCAGCGAAGGTAAACATGTTCCCGGTTATTACAATTTTATCGTTGCTAAAGCCCATACTGGGATAATCGAACCAATACACATTTGCGGGATCTGCATCGGTTGAAAAAATAGTCCAATTGCCTGTTGGATCGAATGTTTGTGATACAGCTAAACAAATAGCAGAAGCAGCACTTTGCCGTTGTGCTACAATTGTCATTATCCACCTGTTTGAAGCATGGTCATACAAGATTTTAGGATCAAATAAATCAGTAAAACCAAGCCCTCCCCAAAAAGTACTGTTGGTAATTGTATCAACATATCCCGTATTTTTATTGGTTATTATTATTCCGGTATTTATTGCCATTACAAGATGATCCATACCAGTAGCCATACTTACATCTGGCGGAGACGAACCAACCAACACCTCGTTTAATCCTCTAAATGATTTACAATTTACAGCATCCAATATACCTTCCGGCGCTCGTTTTACAACATTTTTATTTGCTGCTGGTGCAGGCTTCAATTGTTTACTTGTTTCAATTTTTTTTTGTGGTATTTGTTTTTTGGAAAAATTTGATAACTCCTTCCAATTTATTGTTTTTACTATTTTGTTATTGGCATGTCCATCAGGCGATTTTTGAGCAAACAAATAATTGAAACTCATTTGCAAAAAAACTATCAATATTATCTTATACATTTTTTGTTATTTTAGTGTTGCAATTATTTTTTAGATGCTTTGTTCAATACATCTATTTCCTTTTTCAATGCATTGATATAAAGACTTAGCCCCAAAATTTTCTCCAACATTTTTCTTTGTGTTTCTCTCAAATGCTGTTCATTTTTTTCTATTTCATTTGAAGAAGGCATTTTTGGTAAATGACTATTTTTTACTTACATATTTGCTCTTCTACTATTTTTTTTTAGAAAACATGATTAGCCTATCCAAACAAAATTTAATTTTCTATTCTTAAAAATATTTTTTTTAAAGACATGGTGCTATATAAGCCCTCATAGATCCCGTACAATTAAAGCCTGGTTTTAAAATAATTTCATTACCAGCACGCAAGTGTAAGTTTCCATCACCTGAAACCGTACTAGAAAAAAATATACTAGA
>JANMGS010000336.1:0-2249 GCA_031374745.1 Ferruginibacter sp.
GTGCCTTCAAAAATATTGAGGTTGGCTCCCCTCATTTTATCTATAATATCCGAAGGATAAGCTTCTCCTTGTTTTATTACAGATAAAATGCAAAACTCCAAAACTCCTTTCCGCATTTGGCTTGCTGTGTTATCTATATTCATGTTTAAAAATTTATTGTTATCTATTTTCTACTTTGATAACACAAAGATATAAACTTTTTAGTACTATGCAACACACAATACCTTGGTAAAGGCAGTAGCTTGTAGTATATTTTATCTTATAGCATTGATTAATAATTTTTTATGACATAAAAAAAATTTTAAAATATTTTTAAACTTGGTATAAGCGGAGAAAAATCATTTATGAATGGTAACAATTAGGGATGATTTCTGGAGTATTTTACAGTCATTATTCAAATTTTAAGAGATTATAGCATTAAAATGGAATCGCTCGAACAAAACAAACCCATTCCTTCACTGGTATATTGTGTCATCATGGATATAATAGGTTGTGTAAGCTTTACTATACCTGTTGTGGGCGAATTTTCTGATGTGATATGGGCGCCACTTTCTGCTTTTCTTTTTATGAGAAGCTTTGGAGGTAAGTTTGGCAAAATAGGGGCGGTATTAAATTTTGTGGAAGAAGCATTGCCATTTACTGATTTCATACCCTCTTTTAGCATCGCTTGGCTTATAAAAAAATACTTCTAAATTTTAAAACTTACACATTAGCAGCATATTAACAATTCAATTTACTAATAATAAATACATTTATAGTTAAACATTCGCAAATGAAAAGAATAATATCTACCCTTGGTTTTCTCGCCATTATTTTACAACTAACAGCACAAGTTAGTTTTACAGCCCTCAATTTTTCGCCTCAAATGCCGCAGGCAAATAACAAGGTAAATTTTGAGTACAATTCCAATTACTCGCCACTTATAAAACAAAAAAACATTGAGGTAGTGGTTTATCTTTTTAGCGATAAAGGCTTTAAAGCAGTGGAGCCAGCAGTAAAAAACATGGCTGGAATTGTAAAAGGGGTTTTACAATTAGATAGTAACACCACTGCCATTGCTTTTAGCTTTGTAGCAGATGAAGAAAAAGACAACAATAGCGGCAAAGGATACATCGTACCAATTTACAATACAGATAAAACGCCTGTAGAAGGATATTACACTGCTGCTTGCAACATATACAGTCGCTTTGGCGAAAACTTGTTTGGCATGCAACCAGATGCAGCTAAAGGTTTGGCTTTGTTAGAAGAATCTATAAAATTAAATCCATCGCAAAAAAGCAAGCCCTTATTCTTGGACCAATACTTAACTACACTAAGCAAGGCAAAAAAGGAAGACTGGCTGCAGATAGTAATACCAGATATGTTAGCAATTGAAAATAAAGTAGTCCTTACAGAAGCAGATTACAGCATACTTATACAATTGTACAATAGAAAAAAGAAAAATGAGAAAGCAGATAGCCTTACCGCAGCAATGAGAGCAGCTTTTCCAGAAGGAGATTGGCAAAAGAATGACGCAAGTATGGCTTTTAATAAAGAAAAAGACCCAGCAAAAAAGAAAGTTTTGTTTGATGCATTTGTAGCAAAATATGGCAACATTGAAAGCAATAAATTTTTGGTGGCTAATTTTAAAGGCCAACTTGCGCTGGCTTATGCCAATGCAAAAGATTACGAAACATACAAAGCATTAACGAAAGAACTGAGTAAAGCTACTATGGCGATGAACAATAATAGTATAGCTTGGAGCATGGCAGAAAAAGGAGAAAATCTTGAACTTGCTAAAGAGTTGGCTCAGGAAGCCACTTTTTTTACAAAAGCAGAAATAACAAAGCCTACCGAAAAAAAACCGGATACCTACTCCAAAAAAATTTGGGAACAAAATAGCAAAAATACATATGCCATGTTTGGCGATACCTATGCTTTTATACTATACCAACTAGGCGATTATAAAACAGGCTTGCCCATTGCCAAAGAAGCAGCTACCATCAATAATTTAAAAGACGCAGATTATAATGAGCGCTATGCCTTGCTTGCAGAAAAAGCGATGCCCGTAGCAGAATCAAAAAAATTGATTGAGGGTTTTGTAAAAGATGGAGTAGCAAGTAGTAAAACCAAAGAAGCGCTTAAAAATCTATATAAAATCGAGAAAAAATCTGACGCTGGTTTTGACAGCTATTTATCCAACTTAGAAGCGACCGCTAAATCTATTAAAAGAGCAGAAATTGCAAAAACAATCATAAACGAGCCATCGC
>JANMGS010000362.1:0-3330 GCA_031374745.1 Ferruginibacter sp.
CCAGGTTTTTTGGCGTGCCATTTTCCAAATAAAATTTATAATTGTCTTTTATGGTAAAGTTGTACCCTTGCCCATAATTTTGTGTAGGTTTTGGGTGAGGCTTGCCAAAGGTTGAGTAAAACCCAAACCCATCCATAGCAAAAAAAGCCCCGTTGTGGTGAAAATCATCACCAATAAACCAATCGGTAACTGGCGCTTGTGGCGATACGGCTTTTAATGCAGGATGCCCACTCAGTGCAGCTTCGGTACTGTAAAAGCCTGGATATGAAGTTCCAAGTATCCCTATATTGCCATTGTTGTTTTCTACATTTTTTACCAACCAATCCAGTGCATCGTAGGTATCGCTTGCTTCATCTATTTCGTTTCCCTTTTTATTTTTATTAAAAGGTCGTACATCTTCAAACTCGCCTTCGCTCATGTAGCGCCCACGCACATCTTGAAAAACAAAAATATAATTTTCTTTTATGTAGGCGGCTTTGTATCCTCCTGCTATTGAGGCATATTTATCTTCTCCATAAGGTGAGCAAGAGTAGGGAGTGCGAGTCATTAAGAAAGGATGTTTTTCCCCATTATCTTTTGGCGTATAAATTGCCGTAAATAACTTTATACCATCTCTCATAGGTATGTACACTTCTTTTTTTGTGTAGTTTTCTTTAAAATAAGCTTCATTTATTTCCTGTGCAATAGTGCTAAAAGAAATACAGACAAAAGCAATAAAAGATAGTATTTTGCGCATGGTTTTAATTTTTATATCTTCAACTTTAATAAAAACAAAATTGCTTTGCGATGAATAATGATGAAAAGTTGGTAGAACGGTTTTTTACAGCATTTAAAAAGCTAGATGCAAATGGTATGAATGCATGCTACAGCAATGATATAGCTTTTTACGACCCCATGTTTGAGTTGCTTAGGGGCGATGAAGCAAGGGCTATGTGGCAAATGTTGTGTAAGAATGCCAAAGATTTTTCATTGGAATTTGATAGTATAAAAAATATGGAAGATGGTTACTATACTTGCAACTGGCAAGCCAAGTATACATTTTCTGCAACGGGTAGGAGGGTAGTAAACAATTGTAAAGCCCACATGAAAATAGAAAATGGATTGATTATCGAGCACAGCGATGGCTGGAGCCTTGCAAAATGGAGTGCACAAGCAATAGGGTTGCCAGGTAAATTGTTAGGTTGGGCTGGTTTTTTTAGAAGGAGATTAAAAAATAATGCTAGAAGGAATTTGTTGAATTTTATACAGCAAAACACAAATACGTTATAAGTGTAATATTTTATTTAATTTACATTACATTTTATTTTTAAATAAATAGTATATGAAAAAGTATTTTATCACAACCTTCATATTGGTTATACTTTTTGTTTCAAACCAGGTAGTAGCTCAACAACAAATTTTTAAAGATGCAGCAGAAAACGAATTAAAAAGTACGGGGCAAAAAAGAGTAATAATACCAAAACAATACAGAACCATTTCATTAAACGAGTTGGGCTTTAAAAATTTTATAAAAGATGTTCCTTTTGATGGTGCTACAAAAAATTACCCTACACTCGAAATTCCAATGCCAGATGGTACTACAAATAAATTCTCCGTTTGGGAAGTAGGCATTATGGAACCTGCTTTAGCGGCAAGATTTTCATCTATAAAAACATTTAGGGGCAAGGGTATAGATGATCCTACAGCAACATTAAGTTTTGATTATACTGAGTTTGGATTTCATGGTATGATTTTATCTCCCGTATCTGGCTCAGTTTTTATTGATCCTTATTTTCAACAAAAAAGTGATTATTATATTTCTTATTTCAAAAAAGATTTTAGCAAATTTATGTACCCGGAGCTTAATCCTATAAAAGTAGATCGGGTTTTAAGCAATCCAACTGCTCCTAATATTGTACCCGTAGGCCCTTGCAGAGGTACTCAATTATTCACCTATAGATTAGCAGTTGCATGTACACATGAATATGCCATAGCAGCTACAGGACTTGCTACACCAACGGTTGCACAAACCTTAGCGAAAATTGTAACAACAATAAATAGGGTTGATGGGGTTTACGAAAAAGAAGTAGCTGTGAGGCTAATTTTAATAGGAAATGAAAATGCCATTATTTTTCCAACAGCTATTGGAGATCCGTTTACTGGAAACAATGATGCATTTGTTTTAATAGATGAAAGTCAAATTCAAATTGATGCACGTATTGGAAATGCAAATTATGATATTGGCCATACCTTTAGTACAGGAGCTGGTGGGCTTGCAGGCTTGGGTGTGGTATGTTTAACAGGTAATAAAGCTAGTGGTGTTACTGGTTCACCTGTGCCTTCCGGCGATGGATACGATATAGATTATGTAGCCCATGAGATTGGTCACCAGTTTGGAGGTGACCATACTTTTAATAGCATAACCTCCAGTTGTGGAGGAGGCAATAGAAATGCAGGTACGGCTTATGAAGTGGGAAGTGGGACTACCATCATGGCTTATGCAGGTATATGTGCAAGTGATGATATACAATTAAATAGCGACCCATTTTTTCATACAGTTAGTTTCGATGAAATAAGTTCATTTATAGCTACAGGAAGTGGTGCCTCTTGTAATGGGGTTATTATTACCAACAATACACTACCTGTAATTACCGCTATGAATAATAATGGGGTAAGTATTCCTGTCAGTACGCCATTTACGCTTAGTGCGGCAGCCGAAGATGCAGACGGTAATGCCTCATTAACATATTGCTGGGAAGAATGGGATTTGGGTACAGCAGGCGCTTGGAATAATGGCGCAGCGAGCACTACTGCTCCACTTTTTAAATCTCGTATACCTAAAACGGTGGGCTTTAGGAATTTTCCTGATATGGCAGTAATAGTCGCTGGTTTTCCTGCTTCACCAGCTGCTACACTTGGTGGTTTAAAGGGCGAAACACGTCCTACTGTTGCTCGTACAATGAAATTCAGGCTTACTGTAAGAGATAATAATGCTAATGGAGGTGGCGTGGTTACAGGCGGTAATGGTTGTCAAACAAATATGGGAGCTGTATTTCAAATTAATACATGGTGCCCGCAGGGCCAGGTGTGTGGAGTGTAACGGTACCTAATGGTGGAGAAAATTGGTCGGGAAATTCTTCTCAAACAGTTACATGGAATGTTGCCGGCACAACTGCTTCACCAATCAGTTGTAATAATGTAAATATTTTAATGAGCCTCGATGGTGGATTAAATTATTATGATACCGTTTTATTGAACACGCCCAACGATGGCTCACAAATAATTACGGTTCCAAACATACCAACAACCAATACAGTAAGATTTAGGGTGGAATGTGCCAACAATATTTTC
>JANMGS010000521.1:0-2753 GCA_031374745.1 Ferruginibacter sp.
TCTTTGTATATTTTTTCTTCGAAAAATATTTTTTCCAAACTGGTATAATGCCATTTCTCTTGCAGTTCTGCCAACCTTATTTGCAATTCTCTAAGCAATAAATCTTTACTATAATCTGCCGATGCTTTTAGTAATTCTGTGGCACTAAGAAACACAGGCTTGTTATCTGCAATCACGCAGGCGTTAGGCGAAATACTCACTTCACAATCTGTAAAGGCATACAAGGCATCGATGGTAATATCCGGAGAAATTCCTGCAGCTAGTTCAATAATTATTTCTACCTCTGCAGCAGTATGATCCGTAACTTTTTTAATTTTTATTTTTCCATTGTCATTGGCTTTTACAATGCTTTCCATTAAGGTGGTTGTAGTTACCCCAAACGGGACATTGCGTATAACCAATGTTTTTTTATCTACTTCTTCAATAATGGCACGAACACGAATTTTACCCCCACGTTTACCATCATTGTAATTGGTTGCATCCATTATGCCGCCAGTAAGAAAATCTGGTAGCAATTCAAATTTTCTTCCTCGCAAATATTTTATGGAAGCTTCTATCAATTCGCAAAAATTATGAGGAAGAATTTTTGTAGCCAACCCTACTGCTATACCTTCTGCTCCTTGTGCAAGTAGCAAAGGAAATTTCATCGGCAATGTTATGGGCTCATTTTTTCTGCCATCATAACTCAATTGGTTGTTGGTTGTTTTAGCATTAAAAGCTACTTCTAATGCAAACTTGCTTAAGCGTGCCTCTATATACCTAGGTGCAGCCGCATCATCTCCTGTGCGCACATCGCCCCAGTTTCCTTGAGTTTCTATAAGTAGGTCTTTTTGCCCAAGGTTTACCAAAGCATCGCCAATACTCATATCACCATGCGGGTGGTACTGCATGGTTTGTCCAATTATATTTGCCACTTTGTTGAAACGACCGTCGTCCATTTCTTTCATAGCATGGAGTATGCGACGTTGAACGGGTTTTAATCCATCTTCTATTGCGGGCACGGCACGCTCCAAAATTACATAGCTAGCATAATCCAAAAACCATGTTTTGTATTGCCCGCCAATGCCGGTGTCTGCGTGTTTGTAATCTTCTTTATTTGCTTTTGCCATTATTCTTTAGCTCTTTTCAATTTGATTTTTTATTAACGCTCAATATTCAATTATCAATGTTCAAATTTTTTAGTTTAAGCATTATTTTTTAATTTGAAAACTTTACTAATTTGAGTTTTTTTTATGCTATTAGTCTATTTATAAAGTTGCTTTTTATCTTCTTCCATTATACCTCTAAAAATATTTAAACTTCTGTTATCCAAATTATATTTTTATAAACCCCTACTACTGTGCTTTATTGTATTCAAATAAAAATCACGACTCTTAATTGAGCCCCAGAGGGGCGACATGTCAGTAGAAACATCTACCCAAATGAAAACCAAAGCTCCGTAGGAGCGATATGTTAATCTATATACATAATCAATTCCTATTCTCACAAAATATCAATCATAAAATTCAAACAAATATTTTTCATCATATTCAATTTCAAACTTCTTCAAAAAAGCTACATATTCATCTTTAAAACTAAGGCTTTTATGCCTTTCAGGTTGGTTTAAAACATAATCAATTACATTTTTTGATTGTGATTTTGAATATGAAAATGCACCGAACCCTTCTTGCCATGAAAATTCTTTCACAAATTTTTTATCCTTTAGAAAGGATGATGAATTAGATTTAATATCTCTTACCAAATCTGATATAGCCAAATTTGGCTTCATGCTCAAAAAAATATGTGTGTGGTCAGGCATACAATAAATAGCCATCAACTTTTGTTTTTGCTCAGAAATTATCCCTGTAATATATTTTTGTAATTCCTCTCTAAAAGACTCTTTAATAAAAGACTTTCTACCTTGTACTGCAAATACAATTTGTATGTATAATTGTGAATAGGTGTTAGGCATAAATTACAATTTCGATTTTAACCAAATTCAATTTTAACATATCGCTCCTACGGAGCTTGATTATCTGTTGCTATTTATTCTGCTACTGACATATCGCTCCTACGGAGCTTGATTATCTGTTGCTATTTATTCTGCTACTGACATTGCGCTCCTACGGAGCTTGATTATCTGGTGCTATTTATTCTACTACTGACATTGCGCTCCTACGGTGCTAAAATCAAACATTGACCACTGATAATTGAACATTTTCCTTTTCTTTTAAACACAATCTTTTCCTGAATAAATCTTCCATTTTAACTATTTGAAAATTGAACATTTCCTTGTTAATTAAACAAAATCCTATTCAAAATAAACATTATCCAATCTTAAACTCCAAATCCTTCACATTCTTTGCTCCTCCTTGTGTTTCAAAAACTTGTTTTGCCGCCAATGTTTTAAGCCTCCATAACAAATACGCATCGCCTGTTGTATTTTTTGATTTACTCAAAAAGTTATTAATAATTTTTGATGCTTTTTGCCATTCCCCTGTTACATACTTCTTTAGTTCCGCATCATAAAAGTCATAATCCATTTGCATCAGTTTTTTTCCTCCTTCAAGTAACCTTACGCCCTTATTTTCTCCACAAATTTTTATCCATTCATCTGGGTCCACTTCAAACTCACTCGGCGTAATTTCTCTTGCCAATTTCTTTGCTTTCAAAAATTCTTTTGCCGGTATCTGCTGTAACCATTCAGGATAAAAAATATTTCCTTTTTCATTTATAAAGGGTAAATTATTTAGATACAAAATAAAAACCCTCCC
>JANMGS010000371.1:0-2209 GCA_031374745.1 Ferruginibacter sp.
ATAAAAAATTACAAAATAGAGGGGGCAGCTATTGTAGTAAATAAATATGTAGATGAGGACACGGCCGTTTCTCAATCATATAACATAATTGAAATAACAAATAATAATCCTCAAAAAATTAAAGAACAAATTATTACAAAAAAATACTGGTTGGGTACCGATGCTTTTGGGAGAGATATACTTAGTAGATTAATTATAGGCACAAGGGTAAGCATGATGGTAGGATTGATAGCAGTTATTATTTCGCTAGGAATTGGGATTTTATTGGGCGCATTGGCAGGTTATTACAAAGGCAAAATAGATGCGCTCATTATGTGGTTTGTAAATGTAACATGGAGTATTCCTACCTTGTTGTTGGTATTTGCAATCACACTTGCATTGGGCAAAGGCTTTTGGCAAATTTTTATTGCTGTTGGGCTCACCCTTTGGGTAAGTGTGGCACGTCTAGTACGTGGACAAGTAATGGCTGTAAAAGAATTAGAATATGTACAAGCTGCAAGAGCATTGGGTTACAAAGATGCAAGAATTATTTTTAAACATATTTTGCCAAATATAATAGGTCCAATATTGGTAATAGCTGCTGGAAATTTTGCTATCGCCATCATTATAGAGGCTGGACTTAGTTTTTTGGGTATTGGTGTACAACCTCCTCAACCAAGCTGGGGACTAATGATAAAAGAAAATTATAATCTTATCATAACCCACCATGCCATGCAGGCACTTATACCAGGATTTGCAATCATGTTGTTGGTACTGGCGTTTAATTTGTTGGGTAGTGGGTTAAGGGATGCGGTAGATGTAAAAGAAGTGGCCCCCTAAATCCCCCGACGGATGACTTTAGCCCTTAGCGTGTGGAAATAATTTTGTTAGTAGGTGGTTACGAGTTGAGGATTTTATGGTTATGCGGTAGCAAATTGCATTTATCTTGTATTTAATATCTAAATTCTAACATCTTATTTCTATTATATAATTTCAAAAATTTATCTTCGCAAAAATTTTTAAACATGTTACCAAAGTACAAGCGCATTCTTCTCAAACTTTCTGGTGAATCATTGATGGGCGATAAAAACTTTGGATTGGATCCGACTGTTATAGCGCAATATGCACAAGAAATAAAACAAATAACAGATATGGGTGTGCAAGTGGCCATTGTTATTGGCGGCGGTAATATTTACCGAGGTATGAATGAAGCTGAAACAGGAATTGAAAGAGCTCAAGGTGATTATATGGGCATGCTTGCTACTGTAATTAATGGAATGGCTTTGCAAAGCGGATTGGAAAAAGCTGGTGTAACTACACGTTTACAAAGTGCAATAAAAATGGAACAGATAGCCGAGCCTTATATACGTAGGCGTGCTATGCGTCATTTAGAAAAAGGTCGTGTGGTAATTTTTGGCGCAGGCACTGGTAATCCATATTTTACTACAGACACTGCTGGTTCTTTAAGAGCGGTGGAAATAAAAGCTGATGTAATTTTAAAAGGCACCAGAGTGGATGGTATTTACACCGCAGACCCTGAAAAAGATGCTTCGGCTACAAAGTATGGTCACATTACTTTTGCAGAATGTATTGCACAAAATTTGAAAATAATGGACATGACTGCGTTTACTTTGTGTATGGAAAATAATTTACCCATCGTTGTTTTTGATATGAATAAGCCAGGTAATTTAATGAGTGTGGTTATTGGAGAAAAAACAGGTACATTGGTAAGATAAAACTTATTCACCTAAAAGAAAAGAGGCAAATAGTATTTTTATTTGCCTCTTTTCTTTTAGATATATTTTTCTCCTTTGTTTCTTTTTACTTCTGCCACATAATCCTTTATTTCTTGCTCTTTTTCTTTTTTGCATATCAATAAAACATCATTCGTATCTACCACAATAAAATCATCTAAACCTTGCAATACTACCAGTTTATTGTGGGGTACTTGTACCATGTTATTTGTGGCATCTATTATCATTACTTCATTGCCACCAACCGCATTTTCTAGGTAATCCTTTTCAAAAGTTTCATAAGCGCTTGTCCATGTGCCTAGGTCGCTCCAGCCGAAGGATGCAGGGATTACATACACATTATCTGCTTTTTCCATTACCGCATAATCTATAGAAATACTTACACATTGCGGATAAATCCTGTCAATATAATCTTGTTCAAATGCTGTATTAAACTTTTCTTTTTCCGCATCAAAAACTTCGTGCAATTCTGTTGC
>JANMGS010000373.1:0-2914 GCA_031374745.1 Ferruginibacter sp.
GTAAAAAATTAAATAAATAATTAAAAATTAGAGCGAAGTTAAAAATCAATTTTGGCAAATGCAACACTGTTTCTAAGAATGCAAGGTATGATCAGTTGTTTTGGTCCCGTTTGTTTGGCCAAATTAAGCCTATATACAAAGTTTAATTTTCTACTTTTAATGATGGCATCTTTATAAAACTCTGATGTTTCGAGAAAACTGTAATTGTTTAATAGAATTTGGTTGTTCCTATTTACTTCTAAGAAGAAACAATGCAGCTTGTCTGCAATTACAAACGTAAAAAAATTAGAAGCATGGTGTTGGTATGTACTTACAATTGAACCAAAATTTTTGAAATCAAGGTTATTGTTAATATCAAGAATTGCTACAAAATTGCCAGCATCAACCAAGGTTTCTTTTGTGTCTATTTGAGAAATGGGCTTTGGTAAGGTATTGTTTTGATCAAATACAAGTTTATTGGAAACAGGATAACTGTTTGGAATATAAAAATCATCTAAGTTAATCAGATTGCTTGCAATTTTTGTATTATCCATTGTAAGAAAAGAATAGGAATTATTATAAGGAAACCCTTGGCTTTTTAAATATGGGTGCAAATTTGTTCTCATTTCTTTAATAGTGGGAGATTTGATCTGGGTATATTTATGCACAACTGCATTAAATCCGCCATTTTTTGTCAATAGAATATCTTGAAAATAATATTCGTACCCATTGCTGTTGGCTGCAGCAAATTTCTTTTTTATTGAATCTGGAAATAATATAATTTTACTTTTAGACAAAACATACGGACGCTTATTAATTAAAAAGGAGGCTATCCCTTCCAATTGTAAACTTTCTTTATTGTAGCTAAAAGAATTTATTATATACTGTTTATTAAGATTATCAATTTTTATAAATGGGCGCTTTATAAAAATACTATCAATGGCAACTTCTACTTTTATTAAATTCTGTGTAGCAATTTTTTTAAAATATACTTCCAATGTTTCCAACATTTTTTTTCTAAGGTCTCTTTTTGTATTTCGATTAAACAAAAAACTACCTTCATTGTCAATCAAAAAATTATCAATGGATTCTAATCTATTATCAAAATCTAAAACAGTTATGGCGCTACTATCGATTAACGAAAAATTATCATTGTAAATTTTTGTACTAATATTGAGGTTGCTGGAATCTTGCTTAATATTAAAGAACATTATTTTACTTTTATCTTCAGAAGTTTTAATGCTAAATTTATTGTAGTAAGAATAAGCATTGGGCAATATTTTATTTACCAAAAACACCTCCCCTATCAAATCGCCATCGGCGTTTATTTTTGCTGCTTTACAATAAATGCTGCTGTCTTTTTTATATTGCCAAATGATATAGAAAAAATCGGGGTAATTAATAAAATCTACTGAAAAAGCATTTGTAGCAATAAACTTTAATTTTCTTACGTTGAGTACTTGCATATTTTCATCGTAAACAGTAATACGACTCATTACATCGTATTTTTTATAAACAACAAAATTGTTTGAAATTTTACCAATTACTTCTATATCGGTTGGGCTATTTAAGTTGTTTGCCTTTTCTGTTTTCGAAAAAGTAATTTCTTGCGCTACGGCTGCATTAATAGAAGCTATAAAAAAAACAAATCCTATATAAATTAATTTCATTTTAAATTAAAAAAGGTTTCTAAATAGATTATATTGGTATTAAAGCGCTTGTTTAAGAAAGCTATTTGAATAAAAGTATACAGAGACTTTATTTCATTAAAAATCTATTTTAGCAAAAGCGATATTGTTTCTTACAATACACGGAATGACCATTTGGCGTGCACCCGTTTGTCTTCCAAGCTTGGGCATAAAATTATAACCTGCTTCCCGGCTTTTTAAAGTAGCATACCTTTTTATAGAACCATCAGATTGTATTGCGTGGTCGCTTAAGATTTGCCTGTTGTTGTCTTTTAATAGAAATAAGAAATGAATTTCTGAGCCAGCATTCATGTTTACAAAAGAAAGAAAGTTATCGGTTTCTACATCGCTTGTCGTTTTATTGATGACGTTGTTCCACTGCAATTTCAGGTCTTTGGTAAAACTAAAATTGATAATATCATCATAATTATACACAATGTCCCTCGCATTGGTTTCTCCAAAAGGCCTGTAAAACCCATAGTAGCCACGGTTATAAAGATAATAATCGGTAGCAGAACCATAATACCTGTTGCCGTAAAAACCGTTGTTAAACCTATCATCAAATGTATTCCCAAAACGTCTTTGCTTGTAATACTCTTCTGTAATGGCTACAAAACCACCGTCCTTTTTTAAAACGATATTTCTAAGAAAAAAATTATCGTATGCTGTCCGCCAATCGGGTTTTCCAGAGAGTTTGCTAAGAAGCGAATCATCAAAAAGATTTATTGCTTTTTTATCCAATGCAAATGGATTTCTGTTAATAACGGCTGTAAGAATACCATTTATATTTCCTCCATTCTTTTTGTAAGAAAAAGAATTCATTAAATACCGACCGTTTAAATTATCTATTTTAATTACGGGCTCTTGCACAAGCTGTTTTTCTAGTGGAATATCTACTATAAAAACGGAATCTATCTTCAATTTTTTAAAATTTATTTCAATCGTATTTATATATTCTTGCCTTGCATTTTCTTTTAGTTTGCTAAAAAGAAAAGTGCCTTCATTGTCTACCTGCAAATCTCCAAATGATTCTCTATTGTTGTTAAACTCTGTATTCCATCTGGTGCTATCTAGCAATTGCAGCTTTTCATCATATACTTTTGTTACTAAATGAAACTTATCATTTCTGGCATTTGTTTTATACAACAACAATTTCTTTTTGTCTTCGCTCCATGTTAATGAATAATACGTGTTGCTTGCAAATGCACCCGTTTTGGTTGTGTCTAATTGCAACACATCCCCAACCA
>JANMGS010000404.1:0-3765 GCA_031374745.1 Ferruginibacter sp.
AACGATACAAATGAAAATAATATGCCACTTGCAAAAGCTGATAATAAAAAAGATACTACAGTTTATTGGTCTGCCCCAGCTATTTCTTCAATAACGGATATAAAACAAAAGGCAGTAGTAGAGTATGGTAAAGACTTAATAGCACATACTTCAAAATACTTTGGCCCCTTTGGAAATATTACAAAAATCAGCAACGGACTCAATTGTCAAAACTGCCATCTACAAGCGGGTACTGCAGTGTTTGGAAATAATTATGGCTCTGTAGCGTCATTGTATCCAAAGTTTAGGGCAAGAAGTGGTGCCATTGAGAATGTTTATAAAAGGGTAAACGATTGTTTTGAACGCAGTTTAAATGGCAAAGCGATTGATACCAACAGCAAAGAAATGCAGTCCATCGTTGCCTACATTAATTTTATTGGATCTAATGTGGATAAAGGGAATAAAGCGGTAGGCTCAGGGTTTAAAGACTTGGCATTTTTAGACCGTGCAGCAGATCCTGAAAAGGGGCAATTGGTTTACAGCAACAAATGCCAAAGCTGTCACCAGCCAAATGGTGAAGGTGTACTTACCCCAGATAAAACAGAATATACCTATCCGGCATTGTGGAGTAAAAATAGTTTTAATGACGGCGCAGGTTTAAACCGCATTAGCAACTTTGCAAAATATGTAAAGTACAACATGCCACAAGGTACTACACACGAAAATCCACAGCTCACAGATGAAGAAGCTTGGGATGTAGCAGCGTTTGTGTTGACGCAGAAAAGGACACATATTAACGTACCAAAAGACTGGCCAGATAAGGCAAAGAAACCGGTAGATCATCCGTTTGGATCATACGCAGATAATTTTACAGAGAAACAACACAAATTTGGACCCTTTATTCCAATTGCAGCTGAGCAGAAAAAAAGAGAAGAAATAGGAAAACAACAAAAGGGTTTGTAAATAAAAATAAAAATTTGTAGTATGCAAAACAATAGAAGAGGTTTTATAAAACAAATAGGCTCACTAACAGGCGTTACTTTGCTTACTTCAACTGCTTTGCCTCAATACCAGCTATAGTTACAGGGGTAGATTATACGTTTCGATGATGGACACCTGATTGAAGCTTATTGTTTTCCCAAAACAAATGATAATTATGAAAAGAATATATTTTGTAGCAATAATGTTGCTACTTGGTAATATTGTACAAGCTCAACAGCAAGACATTTCTGAAAAGCCTGAAATGTACAAAGGTAAACAAGTACAAACGGAAGATACGACTTCATTATTGTCAGCTTTTAAAAGAGGTCGTTTTAATGGTTATTTCCGATATTTCTTTATGAGCACGCAAAACGAAAAAGGATTAACAGATTACTATGCGAATGCTGCCGGTGCTGGTTTGCGATACGAAACAGCAACATTTCATGGGTTTAAATTTGCAGTTAGTGGCTTTTATACATTTAATATTGGCTCATCAGATTTAGGGAAAAGGGATAGTTTAACTGGCCAACCCAATAGATATGAAATCGGATTGTTTGATGTAGAAAACCTATACAATAAAAAGAATATTGATAGGTTAGAAGAATTTTATGTAAAATATCAATACAAGAAATCAAATATTATTTTTGGGAGGCAGTTAATAAATACGCCTTTTATAAATTTGCAAGATGGAAGAATGAGACCAACTGGAGTAGAGGGAATGTGGTTAGATGTAAAAGAGTTTAAGATTGCCAACATAGAGCTAGGATGGCTTTATGCCATTTCTCCTAGAGGCACTACAAAATGGTTTAATATTGGAGAGTCAGTTGGCCTATATCCAGGTGGCGTACATGTAGATGGTACAAAATCAAATTACGCTAATAATATAGATAGCAAAGCTGTATTCACATTGGCAACACATATTGATGTAAATAAATTTTTCCAATTGCATGTATGGGATTTGTATGCTCATAATATATTTAATTCGGCCATGCTGCAAATGGATTTACAATTCCCATTAAAAAAAAGTAATTCCATTTTTGCATCTGCTCAATTTATAAGGCAAGACGCAGTGAGAAATGGAGGAAATGAAAATGTTGAAAAAGCATATTTCGAAAAAAATGGGAAAGCTGTTACGTTTGGCGTTAAAGCAGGCTGGAAAAACAAACAGTTGGAGGCCAGTGTCAATTATACACGAATTACTGCTGCTGGTAGATATTTGATGCCAAGGGAGTGGGGTAGGGACCCTTTTTTTACCTTTATGCCTAGAGAACGCAATGAAGGTTTTGGAGATGTACATGCTTTTATGGGTAAACTAAATTACAATATCCCAAAGCAAAGGTTTAAAACATCGTTGGCGTATGGATATTATAAATTGCCGGATGTAAAAAATTTTAGATTAAATAAGTATGGCTTACCTTCATACTCCCAAATAAATGCAGATGTTAGATATAGTTTTAGTAAATTTTTAAATGGATTAGAAGCTCAATTGTTAGTAGTGCATAAAACAAAGATGGGAGATACATACCAAAATAAAAACTTCGAATTTAATAAAGTAAATATGACCTTGTATAATATCGTTTTTAATTATCATTTTTAAATTATTATGACCAATAAATCTACATTTGAAGCAATATTTGAACCAGCGTTGGTAAAAGAAATATTCCAGTTTGGTATAATAACAAATTTTAGGGAAGGAGATGTTATCATGGATTATGGGAAGTATATACGAATGATGCCAATCGTTATCAAAGGAACCATAAAAGTATTTCGGATGGATGATAATGGGAACGAAATATTGTTGTATTATTTATCGAGTAATGAGAGTTGCTCTATGGCATACAGTTGTTGTGTAGAAGCAAAAAAAAGTGAGGTAAAAGCTATTGCAGAAGATGATGTAGAATTAATAGCCATACCACATATTAAGTTAGATGAATGGCTTTGTAAATATCCCACTTGGAAAAATTACATTATGCGCAGTTTCAATGAGCGCTTTTTAGAATTATTAAAATCAATAGAAAGTATTGCCTTTCATAAATTGGACGAGCGTTTAATTTCTTACTTAAAAGAAAAGCAACGCCTATCTGGCTCTAGTGTAATAAAAGCATCGCATTTTTCCATTGCAGAAGAATTGGCTACATCTAGGGTAGTAGTATCAAGGCTCTTGAAGCAATTGGAGAATGATAAGAAGATAATAATGTATAGGAATGAATTAAAACTGATGACAGGGTTTGGATAAAATTCAATTTTTTAATGAAAGTTCATGCGCTGTAATTTTTTCCGAACAGTTATGCTGAGCCACAAACCAAGGCGGAGCAATTAAGGATAAACCATTAACGATTTATTTCTCGCTACCAAACAACCGCCCAAAACACCCGCTTTTTCTCCAAGTTTAGAAATAACCAGTTTGGTATCGTTGCTCACCAGGTTTAACGAGTATTTGTTAAGGGCACTTTTTATCGGCAACCTAATAAAATCGCCGGTTTCAGCCAATATACCTCCTAGAATCACCAATTCTGGATTAAAGATATTTATAAGTACCGCCAAACCCTTTCCCATTTTTTCTCCGATCTCTGCTATTAATTCTATGCTTAAAATATCTTCTTTTTGGGCTGCATTTACAATATCCATCACCCTTAAACTATCTTCATTTTTTTTATTGTACACTACAGAGGAGCTGTATCCTTGATCAATTTTGGCTTTAAAATTTCTAAGCAGTGCTATACCACTTGCCTCTGTTTCTAAACAACCTTTTTTACCGCAATGGCAAATAATTTCATTGTTAAAAAATGGAATATGGCCAAACTC
>JANMGS010000453.1:0-1585 GCA_031374745.1 Ferruginibacter sp.
GAGTGTAGCATTTGTTTAGGGTCTCCTGTAGTGTGTTCTTCGATCCCTGTTTAAGGCATAGCAGACTATCAATCTTATAGAGAATTGCCAGGATCATTAGCTTGACACTGTTTTTGAGTTTTGACCTTAGAGATGATGATTTAGAAGACTTGAAGTATGACGGATGTGCCAATGATATAAGCAAAGAAATAATTAAGCTCCGCAAAGATAATATTGAAGGATTGATACTAGACTTGAGAAACAATGGCGGCGGTAGTATGTGGGAAGCAATGCAACTCGCTGGTATTTTTATTGATATTGGCCCAGTAGCCTCTATGAAAAGTAGGGATGGTAAAATATCTTTTTTGAAAGATCCCAACCGTGGTACTATTTATGACGGGCCATTAATTGTTCTTATAAATGGACGCAGTGCTAGTGCGAGCGAATTTTTAAGTGCAACATTGCAAGATTATAACAGGGCATTGATAGTAGGCGGCACAACTTATGGCAAAGGTACTGCACAAATTGTGCTGCCATTGGATACAAATAAAATAGATGCAAATAAAAAGTACGATGATTTTGTAAAAGTAACAGAACATAAATTTTACAGAGTAAATGGAAGTACAGTACAATGGAAAGGGGTAGAGCCAGATATTATTTTGCCCGATTTGTACGGAGACGATATTTTTAAAGAACGAGTAAATGAAAGTGCTTTAAAACCTGATATGAGCAAATCAGGCAATTACCAACCTTTACCGGCATTGCCTATTGCAATGCTAAGAGGAAAAAGCGAAGCAAGGGTAAAGGCAAATGCATACTTTATGGCAAAAGAATCGTTTGCTCAATTTGTTTTGCAAAAAAGCAAATCGGAAACCATACCCTTGAGCTGGGCTGCTTTTTCTTCTTTTTACTCCAATACTAAAATGCGCTATGCTGCTTATGTAGACAATGATTCACTAAATGTTACTCAAATGGTAGTAGAAAATAATTTATTTGATAAAGAAGGCTTTAAACTAACCAGCAAACAATTACGGGAAATAAACGATGTTTATTTATTAGAAATTAGAAATGACAATGTATTGGCCGAAGCCTGTAAGATATTTAATGATTGGTTACAGAAATAAATTGGTGCATAAAGAAAATGAATTAATATTGAACAATACACTTATAAAAAAATGAAAATGAATTTAAAATTACCTGTATTTTTATTTATGCTTTTTATTGCAAAAGCAGTTTGCGCACAAGACTTTGACTCACCGGTAAAATATATGGAAGCCATCAGTGCACAGCAAGAGAATGTTTCTAAAAGGTACATGGCTTACACCAGTGCCTCTGCACATGGAAAGCGTGAAAAGAAGGTTGATAAATTGCGTACTAAATTGATGGATGAGATTCAAGAAGCAAAGATGAATATTGGTTCGTTGCCAAGTTACAAAGGCGATAAAAATTATAGAGATAGTGCGGTAAATTTTATGAAATTTTATTATAACGTAATGAACGATGATTATTCAAAAATTATCAATATGGAGGAAATAGCAGAACAGAGTTATGATGAAATGGAAGCCTATATTTTATTGGAAGAAAAAGTACAGCAAAAACTGGAAGA
>JANMGS010000459.1:0-1725 GCA_031374745.1 Ferruginibacter sp.
TTTACCACTACCATGGCTACTACTACTGCTATGGGTATGGTTTCACCAAAAGAAGATGGAATAATAGATGAGAATGAAATACCTGAAAGTACCGTCATTACTGTAATACCAGCCGCCAACAACAAATTGTATTACTACGAAGGCTCCGACAAGAATGCTATTTACAAAACTACCAACTACACTGCTGCAGGTATGCGAACCTTGCTTGTAAACAAAAAGAAAAAAGTAGAAGCAAATGGCAAGGACGCCATTCTCATCATTAAGCCAAGCAAATTCTCTAGCTTTAAAAACCTAGTGAATATTATTGATGAAAGTAAAATTTGCATGTACAAACGTTATTATTTAGATAAGTTGGATGAGCAAGGAGAATCAAAAATTAAATAAGGTTGTAAAAACACAATTAACATCACTAAAAAATTTTGTTGTGTAAAAAGCTGTAAAAAAAGGATGATGTATCATACAAGTTAGCTCAGTAAAAATTATGAAGAAATTGTTTTGAGGCTCCCTAAACTTTCTATTTTAAAGTTGGAAGGCTCTAGCAAAAATGAATAAAATTTTATACAAAAAATCATTTCATCTTATCATAAAAAATGAGTTTACACTTTGATAATACAATCTCTGCGTAAACTCATTTTACTTATTTTTCTGCGGTAAATTCTACTTACTCCACACTCACCCTCACCCCCTCGCTATGACTTGTAAACTCTGGCGCATACATGCATTGTATACTTGTAATACCATTGCTGTAATTCCCATTGTGCGTAACAAACATGGGGTATTCGAATACGTAAGTGCCTTTTGGTAACCATCCAAAAAAGAAATTGGTGCTAGCATCTTTGGTACTTTCAAAATAACCCAGACCGCCTTGGTATTTGTATTGGCTAATAACATTCACTGGTTCCATACAAGCGGCACGCATATCTTTCATGTGCACATATTCCATATCCCTATCGCTGCGCAATTCTATACGTACTTTTATTTTATCGCCTACTTTTACCGCATCTCCATCTTTTATGGCTTGCAGTACCAGGCCCTTGTCTGAGTTTCTTTCTATAAATAATTTCTTCACCAATTTAAGCGGCGTTTCTGCCGAAGTTATTTTATCTAGGTCTTCAAAGTATTGCCAATAGGCAGCCCCCCAAGAAGTCGATTGGTTGATTGGTTGATTGTTGGCACTTTTAACTTCAACAGTAATATTTCCCATTTGAGGATTTACTTTTTCGCCTTCAATCCTTTTTTTGAAATAGCCTGTACCAGCTTCGGTTTTATCATCGCTGCTATTTATGGTTGTACTTCCTAATTTAATAACTACTGTTTTTTCTTCACTCAACCAATCGCTACCGTTTAATAATAATGCATAACATGCTTCTGCCGTAGCTTTGGTAGTACCCCAATTTTGTGTTTGCTTTTGTTTGAGCAACCATGTCTTTAAATCATCAATGGTGTTTTTATTGGCATCTATATCTGTAAAAGCTTCTACCATCATGGCATGGCTTTCTATCGGCGATTGGTACCAATAATAACCGCCTCTGCTAAAATCTTTCCAATACATACCAAACTCTTCGCTGCTAATACTATTTTGTTTGAGCGATTCAATGATGGCTTTCGGTATTTTGGTATCTGCTTTTCTGTGTAATGCCAATGCTATCATAGCCTGCATATATTTACTCTGGCTCAACCAATATTTTGCCGCTTGCCCAGTATAATAATCTACTGCTTTTTTAG
>JANMGS010000463.1:0-2801 GCA_031374745.1 Ferruginibacter sp.
TGCATTCAGCGGTTAAAACTGATAAAAGCAGCTATGAATAATGTAATACTTTAAGGAAATAGTATAACAGTTTTTTTTATAAAACCGCTCACCTTTATTCAACGAAAATGAATTTATAAAAATAATTGTTCAAATTTTTTAGCAAGGTTTTTTCTTATCTGTTATTTAAACAACACAAAACATATTTCAAATGAAAAATCTACATTTTCTTACTGCTTTTATTTTAGTGTTACTTTCTTTCGGTCTAAGTTCCTGCGAAGCCATAGCCGGCATTTTTAAAGCAGGTATGGGTTTCGGCATATTTATAGTAATGGCTATAGTTGGCATTGTAGTATTTATTTCCATGCGAGCTCGTAAAAACAAAAATTAAATTACATCATAAACTAAAACAATTAAAATCATGAAAACACAATCGAAAAACGGCGCTCAAAATGGTACAAAATCAAAAGTATCCTCCAACGATACGGGAATGGAAACATCACAACTCATGAAATTATTTGAAGAAGAGTTAAAGGATATTTATTGGGCGGAAAAAGCTTTAACAAAAGCAATACCCAAGATGATAAAAAATGCTACTTCGGAAGAATTGATAAAAGCTTTGAAAGGCCACTTGGAAGAAACGCATGAACATGTAAGCCGTGCACAACACGTATTTGAAATACTTGGTAAAAAAGCAGTTGCTAAAAAATGTGAAGCAATGGAAGGGCTTATAAAAGAAGCCGAAGGTATAATGGAAGATTGTGAACCAGGTGCCATGTGCGATGCTGGTATAATTTCGGCGGGGCAAAAAGTAGAGCATTATGAAATAGCATCTTATGGCACATTACGCCAGTTTGCAGAAACACTTGGGTTAACTGATGCTGCTAATTTGCTCGGCCAAACATTACAGGAAGAAAAAATTGCAGACATGAAATTAACAGAGGTGGCAGTTTCGGCAATAAATATAAAGGCATCAGAAGAAGTAGAAGCTTAAAAGACAATATTTATAATTACAAAAAAGTGTAGCCAATTACTGTGGCTGCACTTTTTTATTTGCAAATAATATTTACCAATATTTCACTGCTATACAGAAGCAGATTAATTAGATTATAATTTGATGACATTCTCTCTTCGTTGGTCAGCTCCAACTTTCGTGAGCGCCCATTGTAACCACCCGTGAGTCGCCAAGGCTTGCTCTTCAAACAGCCGACTGAACTATAAAAAAACTTAATAAACTGTTTCTCCAAAAATGAAGGACTAAAAAATATTATTTTAATACTGCGTTTTTACAAATAGGCTTTGCCAATGATCATGCAAAGGCATTTTATTTTGGAAAGGATGACTTTAATTAGAGTTGACTGTTTCCGAGCCTTGTTAAGTATTTACGAAAGATTTCTGTCAATCAGCAGCTAACTTTTTGCTTCTTTTATTTAATAGATTTCTCTAATAAGTTGAAGCAAATTTGCTTTAGCGAACGGTTCGAGAAAACTTGAGCCGAGGGGAAGGATTGCTTATTTTCTTGTAAATAGCTTATGGTCTAAACTGTACCTACCAGGCCCCGTAAAAAATAAACTTACATAAATCAAAAAGTATACAAATGCATCGTTAAAAGAATAGCCATTATCTCCTTTGCTCACAATTGAAAAAGGGAATATTACTAAAAAAATATAAGCCATACAAAAAGAGAGAAAAAATAAACTTACCCTGGTAAACAATCCAAAGATCAGCGTGATACTGCAAACAAATTCGGCAAAAACAGTAAGTGCTAAAGGTATTTTTCCTTTTAAACCCAAAAAACTTACATCTTTATTCCAAAAGTCGGATGCTGCCATATCATTAAAGTGAGATAATTTTTCCCAACCAAAAAACGCCATTAAAACACCTATAATTAATCGTATAAGCAGTAGACCAAGATCCATATTTATTGGGGAAGTAGATCCAAAAAAGAGTTTTTTCATGGTTTAATATTTTTTACCAAATATAACAAATAAATAAATTTCTGATATGAATGTTTCTTACAAACAAAACAGACTTCCTGCCGCCTTTATTGGTATGCAGGGCTGGCATGTAACCAACTGTTCCAAGAAGTGCAATAGCGCACAAAATATATTTTTTAAAATTCCGCAAAAGTTACTTGTACAGCAGTGCTACTTAGCTTTGATACTTTACAACACCAGCGGACCTTCACTTGAGCAACAAAATACTATTGAAAGTTTGTTATAAATTTGGAATATCAAGAATGGCAAAACCAACTTCTCATCTTCTATTAAATGATTCAACAAAAAAAGGGCAATAAACTTTTAGACATTTCCATTAGTTTTAGCATAATTTCTATTATAAGTACATTAATTATAAATGCGAAAATTGCGAATAACTATAATAATGCAAGCGGAAAAACGCAGGCACTATTTGGTTTACAAGAAATATTCACATTCGGATATCAATATTATGTTGCTATCGTAGGAATAGTTGCGTTCTTACTTGTTATTTTTTCAATAAATAAACCAGTGAGCAATAATAAAAAACTCATTGCTATTTTACTAAGTGTAATTGCCGCTGCAATCGTATTTTTAAGGATTTGGAGATTATTTGTTTAACTAAAATTAAGAAAAAATCTGTTTTAATTATCGTTTGCTATCTCCACAAACCGAAACCAACACGCTCATTTTATTCTTACATAAGCAAAGCTCTTTTGCTTAATGCTACACATAATGGTGCTCGTAAAATATTTAGCAAAAACAAAAATGACGTAGAATTTTTTTTCTAAAAAAGCCTCACAAAAAAACTTACTGCCATAAATTAAAATTTTCAGGAACAGCATA
>JANMGS010000547.1:0-4727 GCA_031374745.1 Ferruginibacter sp.
AACAGGGGTTTCAATTTGCAGAAAATAGTAAAGCTTTTGTACTGTTAGAATCTATAAAAAGAAATATACAAAGCAATAGTGGTTTGCAAAATGATACTTTGTACGAAAAAGTGCAAGCCTTGCAAACAAGATTATCGTATATCGATAGAAAGCTTTTTGGAAATAGCGATGTAAAAAATGACTCTACTGATAAAGGGTTACTCCATTTAAAAAGCAAATTGAATGAGCAATTGCTACTGGCTAATAATGAATTAAAATTATCATCCAGCAGCTACAAGGCTTTTGCAAATAAAATCGACACCGCAAACGCTATAGAAAAAGCAACAACTTTTTTAGATGATAAAACCGCTATAGTAGAATTCTTTAGTGGAGATTCGTCAAACTATATTTTTGTTTTTACCAAGAAAGAAGGGGTGGTATTTTTAAAAGCACAACCAACATTTTTGCAAAATTTAAAAAACTATGTGAGTTTTTTTACAGATAAAAATAAAATAAGCAATGCACCGGCAGACTACCAACATGCTGCCTATGATTTTTACAATGAAACAGGACTAGCTAAAAATATCTCATCAACTATTTATTCGTTAATAATCATTACAGATGGCAGCGTAAATTATGTACCCTTTGAGGCTTTGGTAACGGCGGAAGTAAAAGATGTATCACCTAAATCGTTTTCTTATCTGCTCCTTACCAAAGAAATATCGTATGGCTACTCCGTAGCTACGCTTGCTGCACAAGTAAATAATACAACTTCTTCATCTAATAAAATAGCTTGCTATGCACCAGTATTTGCAAATGGGGAACATGGTAAACAGCCATTGCTCTATAGTATAGATGAATTGGATGCCATAAAAGCAACGAATGCTAATGGCGAGTATTTTTTAAAAAATACAGCTACACTTGCACAGTTTAAACATACTATTGAGAAAGCTGGAATCATACACATAGCAACACATGCCAATGCAGATACATCTGCGGGCATGCAATCGTCTATAGATTTTTTTGATAGCTCTTTATATTTAAACGAAATATATAATTTGCATTTAAAGGCAAACCTCGTGGTGCTTAGTGCATGCGAAACCAATATTGGCATTATCAATAAAAGCGAAGGTGCCATGAGCTTGGCAAGGGGTTTTTATTATGCAGGTGCACGCAATGTGGAAACAAGCTTGTGGAATGTAAACGATAAAAGTACAGCCATATTATTTAGTAATTTTTATAAGGGTATAAAAGATAACAATTATATAGCTGCGCTACGAAATGCAAAATTACAATACCTTCGAAATGCTAATGTGGCTTCATCTTCACCCTATTATTGGGCAGGGTTTATACATATCGGTTATAGTAAGCCACTTAGCTATCCTATAGTTTTTATTGCATTTATTTTTATATCTAATATTCTACTTGTATTTCTTTTGCTTAGAAAAATAATTTCGGGTAGGTATTAACTTGTTTTTTTCTCAATTTGTTTTTAAAAGGGGTAACAATGTTATCCCTTTTTTGATATACTTATGTACAAACAAAACAAGGAATCTACAGCAGATAAAAGTAGGGGGAAATATTGAGGGAGTTATACATCTAGCTATTCATTTCTTTTTTTTTAACGTAGCTTTTTATCTCTATCAAGCTATTTCGTTCGCTTTTTTGTGTAGTAATTACGAGGCTAGTTTTTGTGTAGCGCAAAGCTCAAAATCCAGCCAAAGTAAAATTATTCTTTTCTTACTGTAGTATTAAGATGCGCCTTACTATTTACCGTAAGCAAAAAAGTTTATCAACAAAAATTTTATTAACAACCGCAATGCCATGTAGCATTAGCTACTGCTTTGCCCAAATTATTTAACCATTTAAAAAAAATATTATGAAAAGTTTAATGAACAACTCAGTATTATCTATTTTGATAGCAGCAACCATTATTTCTTGCAGCAAGGAAAATGTAATGCAACATCGAATGCCAGCCGATGTTTTAAAAAATACGTTCAATGCAAGTGCTAGCAAATCGGACACGCCATATGTAACAGGTATATTACTTGATACGCCTTATGTGGGAAGTGGCATACATAGAGGTGGAGATACACCATACCTTGGCAATAAATTGGTGGATACGCCTTATTTGAATAAGGTCACTCACAGAAATATCGATACGCCTTATGTATTTACCAAATCATTGGATACTCCCTATGTGAGAAGATAGTAGCCAAAACAAATTGTAACAAACTAGTAACCTAGAGCACAGCAGTGTCTCTAGGTTTCTTACCATTTACACAATCATTATATACGTTCACACAACCAAAACCTACTTACATGCTATATTCTTACTTTTTACAAAAACTGTTTGTAACTTTAAAAAAAGAAAAATAGTATGTTAAGCGCTTATTTGGTAGATGATGAGATAAACAATATAGAGAATTTACAATTTCTATTACAAAACGATTGTGCAGGCATAGAAGTTGTTGGGCATGCGCTAGATGGCACTACAGCTAGAGAGTGGCTTATGCATAATGATGTAGATGTTGTTTTTTTAGACATTAGTATGCCCAAAGAAACAGGATTGGAAATGCTGCAAAATATAGCTGTCCAAAATTTTAATGTAGTATTTGTAACTGCGCATAATGAGTATGCCATACAAGCCATAAAAGCTAGTGCCATTGATTATTTACTAAAACCAGTAAGCATTACAGAACTACAAAATACGGTAAATAAATTGCACCAGAAATTTAGTAACACCGCTATTCTTAATCAAAAC
This sequence comes from Ferruginibacter sp., assembly GCA_031374745.1. Taxonomy (GTDB): domain Bacteria; phylum Bacteroidota; class Bacteroidia; order Chitinophagales; family Chitinophagaceae; genus Ferruginibacter. The sequence goes on from JANMGS010000547.1 coordinate 2,744, forward strand.
AAGGAGCTTGTTAATAACTTAATAAAAAATTACACGCCCGGAATAGCTCCAAACAAAATAGCATTACCACAGCTTGGAGGTATAAGCTTTTTAGATGTAAATGAAATAATAGCGTTACAAGCCGATAGCAACTACACCATCATTCACAAAAAAGAAATGCAAAAAGCGGTGGTGAGTAAAAGCCTAAAAGATTTTGAAGATATATTAGACGATAACCAGTTTATACGCATACATAAAAGCTATATGGTAAATATAAATTACATTATAGAGTATAGCACCATAGACGGCGGTATGGTAAAAATGCATGACGGTAATATGTGGAGTGTGAGCCGCAGGCAGACCGATACTCTATTAAACAAAATGAAAGAACACAATATTTTATTTTTTAAATAAGCTACCTTCATACAATGTATTTTTATCGCCTACTTTGTATTGTGCTTATTTTTTTGCTAAGCGCATTGTGTGCCGTTGCACAGTCTTTTAAATGTACACAATATACCTGCTACAATGGCCTGCCTATAGATAATGTATATGCCACTGCACAAGATGACAAAGGCTACATGTGGTTTGCTACCGACTTTGGTATTTCGAAATTTGATGGGTATCAATTTAAAAATTACAATAGGAGCAATGGTATAGCTACAAAAGCTATTACAGATATTGTATATGCTGGTGGCGACTCTTGTGTTTTTATTGCCTATCCTTTTACGTTGCAATCTATTCGAGGTAATGGTATTGTGCATACGATAACTACTATTCCAATTTCCTCTTTACAACAAATACTTAGACATCAAAACAACTTTTATCTTTATGAAAGAAATAAAGATGTATTTTATATTTTGCAAAATGGCAAAGTAAGTATGCATGTTATGGACAGTATGTTTCATACAAAGGGACTCATTCTACATGCTATTACTTCTTTGAAGGAAAAAGGTGTATTGTTTAATACCAACAAAGGTATTTTTTGGCAATATAACGATGAGATAAAACAATTGCTACCTAACGAAGATGTGTATTTTACCGTACTAAGAAAAGATAATACGTTGCTGTCTGCAACTGCTTTTCAACTAAAAAGTGCTACTACAAATTTTATATTTAATAATAAAGGGATAGCCATTACTGGCAAAGATTTTATTTATCATATGGCAGAAGATGCAAATGGTACTGTATGGTTACGAGGTTTGGATAAAGGCATATATAGATTTTTTGATAATGTATTAGAAGAATACTCCAGCAAACTTAATTTACAAAACAAAGTAGTGCATAAATTTTTTATGGATAGAGAGAATAATACTTGGTTTTGTACGGATGGTGCAGGCGTATTGTTTAAGGGAGCAAATATGTTTACCAACTACGAAACCCAAGATGGACTGGCAAATAATAAAGTGCTACAATTGTTTTATAAAAAAAATGCATTGTTTATTGGTACTTCTAATGGTGTTAGTGTAAAAAAAGGCAATAGTATCAAGCCCATTAATTTTCCGCATGCAAGCGCAGGGCTGCAATATGTATATAAACTTTTTGACGATGTAAATGCAGATTTTGGCATATGCATAACTAATACATTTTCTAAAGAAAAAGATGCAAGCAATAAAAGTAAATTCCCTTTTGAAAACAAAGTTATTGATGGCTATCAAATTACCAATGCAAATAGTATTATGGCTTGGCAACAAAATGCAAATGTATATTGGACTACTGAAAGAAATGCTGTAAATAAATTTGTAAATAACACTTTAATAAGAAAATATGATCTCTCTGCATTTGGAGCAAGAAAAATATATGACATGATAGATTTTAGTGGCAAAATTTTTATAGGCACTTCGGATGGGTTTGGTATTATCGAAAATGAAAAAGTAACATTTACAAAAACTATTCAAGAACAAAAACTAGGAGAGGTATTTAAATTTTTAATAGATAAAAAAAGAGATTTATGGCTGGCAACGGAAAACGGTTTGATTGTATACCATGATGGGGCCTATAATTT
>JANMGS010000582.1:0-1650 GCA_031374745.1 Ferruginibacter sp.
GCTAGCGGAGAAATATGGGCAAATGAATTGCGTTTGTCTTCTTTAGATGAAAAAGGAGGATATGCCGCACTTGCAAGAATTGATTTTACTTTGGCAGATTTAGGAACATTGTCTTTATCTGGCAATATGCACACACAAGGATTTGGTACTTTAGAGCAAAGAGTAAACGATCGGTATAGAGACGACTTTTTTCAGTTTGATGTAGCAGCTACTTTAGATTTAGGTAAACTTACTCCTAAAAAAGCAGGAACGCATGTTATGTCTATACCCGTATTTGCCAGCTTATCCCAATCTATAAGTAAGCCAGAATATGACCCTTATGACTTGGATATAAAACTTAAAGACAAATTAAAAGCGGTACCAGCAAATCAAAAAGATTCTATTCGTAAAACTGCGGTAGATTTTACCTCTATAAAAACACTCAATTTTACAAACGTAAGAAAAGTAAGAACGGGAACGAAAAAACCAAAAATCTACGATATTTCTAATGTGGATGTAAGTTATTCATATCTAAAAACGAGCAAGTACAACCCACTTATCGAATACAATGATGTTACTAGGCATAGAGGGTCGTTGGGATATAGTTTTTCGCCACAACCAAAATACATTACACCATTAAAGGGAATATTTAAAAAAACGAAGACAAAATGGTTTGATTTGGCTAAAGATTTTAATTTCAATTTGGTACCATCACAATTGAGTTTTAGAGCAGATATACAAAGACAATTTGGCGTGATAAAGCCAAGAAGTTTGGGTGGCGATTTGTATAAAACGCCAGAAACTTATGACAAGTATTTAATTTTCCAAAGAGATTATATTTTAAATTGGAAGTTTACCAAATCTATTTCATTAGATTTTACTGCTACCAATAATTCAAGAGTAGACGAACCAGCAGGAAGAATAGATACAAGAGCTAAAAAAGACTCTTTGTGGACTAACTTACTAAAAGGAGGAAGAAATACATTGTATAACCAAAACGCTGTATTCTCTTATACATTGCCTATCAATAAAATTCCTTTATTGGATTTTGTTACAGCAAATGTAAAATACCAAGCTACCTATAAATGGATTGGTGCAAGTAGACTGGCAGTAAATCTTGGAAACTTCTTAGAGAATGGTCAGCAAAAAGAAGGTATTGTACAAATGGATTTCAATAGGTTGTACCAAAAATCAAAATTCTTGCGACAATTAGATGCACCTACCAATATTGCTGATAGGGAAAAATGGAGAAATAGATACACAAAAATTAGTGATAGTGTAACCAATAAAGCTGGGAAAAGGGTGTTGAGGACAAGAAAAATTTTAGATAAATCTGCATTGCCTTATGTAAATACGCCGCTTAAAATATTAGGCAAACTTATTACAAGTGTAAAGCAAGTAAATTTTACTATTTCAGAAAACGGCAATACGAGGTTGCCTGGTTACACAGATAGCACACAAGCCTTGGGGCAGAATTTTAGAAGCATGGCTCCTGGGCTAGATTTTGTGTTTGGTAAACAAATAGACAGTAATTGGCTCAATAGAAAAGCAGGGCTTGGCCTTATTACAAAAGACATAGACTTCAACTATTTATTCAAACAAAATTTTGATCAAACCATTAGTGCAACAGCTACGGTTGAGCCAATAAGAGATCTTACTATCACGGTAAAT